>CAJZGX010000016.1:0-13933 GCA_916048235.1 uncultured Atopobium sp. | reverse complement strand
GAGGGGAAGATAGCCATTCTCGTCCGTGAGCTGCAAAAGCTCCATCAGAATAGCAGCCTCTTCAGAGGAGATGCCAAATCGCGACTGAACCGCGCTTAGCTCAACTGCGTCAAAAGACTCCCTCAATGCAGAAGCGAGCAGTATGAGCTTATAGACAGCTGACGATATGTTTTTTCTTCCAAAAGAGGTGTTTTTAACAGCCATTGGCAACCTCGCTTAAAGACTCTTTCCACTTTGCGAGAAGAGGCTCCGGAGACCTTGGAATTAATCCATGAGCAAGAATCCAAGACAAAGCGGTGTCTTCATGAGCGTAAGCAACGGTCCACAAAGCGCCATTAGAGAGGAGCTCAACATCCCCTTGCCCCTGAGAGAAATGCTCAAATGCAGCAAGTGTGTTTTTGGGGATAAATGCAGTAAGAACGCCAGTCTGCAATCCGAGCTGGAAATCGAGGAGGTCATAGTCTTTTGAATCAAACTCTTCTGGTATGGAGAAGGACTCATTTTTAAGAATCGCGGCATCTAAAACACGGTCAACGCGAAAAGTTTTGATGGAGGCGGTCTCAGCACTGGATGAAATATCTTGGGCCACAAAGTATAGAAGTCCCTGTGAAACAAAGAAGTCCAGCACGCCCAGATGCTTTTGTTTAATCTGGTCCTGTGAATTTGTATAGGTGACGTTTACCAGTTGTTTAGAGCTGAGTGATTCGTATAGAACAGGAAAGACTTTGCTTTGGGAAGAAGCGCTGAGTTTTTTGCTGTCTGACTTACCTGAGTCTGAGGAATAAAAGTTACCCACAATTTTAGAGAGCGCATTTCTCAATTTTTCTTGGTACACAAAAGTTGTATCAGTGAGAATTGCACTGCAGATTACAAGCAGCTGATTGGCATCTTCAGGGCTTAAGTCGTACGAGGAATCAAAGAAATTCGAGTCCGAAAGATAGAATGACTTTTCTTTTCCCGTTTTTACCTCTGTAATTGCAAATCCAAGCTGTTTCAAAACAGTGCGATCTCTTGAAAAAGTTCTTAAAGCAGAATCGGTAGATAAATCTGAGTAAACCGCTGCATATATTTCTGCCGAGGGTAGAGGCCCCTTTTGAAGTAGCAGCATAAATAGCGAGAAAATCCTCCAGGCACCCAGTTCATTATTACCTAGAGTTTGATCGTTTGGAGCCATATCCACCTCCCGCTTTTTGCTGCCTGAACTCAAATCTCTCTAAACATATACGAAAGTTTTTGATATTTAGTGCAGAATTTCTAAATTTAGGCGTAAAAATACACTTTAACCGCTATATTTCGATATAAGACGTATACTAATGACGTATGTATGAAACCTGTCAGAAGACATGCCAACGAAGGACGTAGTATGGCCATTACACATGACTATGTTGACTATTTAGACGAGCAGATTGATATTGCTCCTGCCGGTAGCCAAGAGGAGCTTCAGGCTGCTCAAACCATTGCTGAAGAAATGAAACTTCACGGGCTTGAGGCAACTATTGAAGAATTTGACGCTAAGTCTATTAAGAGTCTTGGCTACTCAATCTATCTAATCCTCCTCTTCATTGGCGTTATTTTTGCAGGCACTGGTAATGCAGCACTCATTGCTTTTGGCGTTCTGCTTGTCGCTGGTTTTGGCGCACTTACGTGTCTCAAGTATTTTGGTAATGACATTCTGGGTTCATTTGGATCTTCTATTAGGAGCCAGAACGTTGTTGCTAAACACAAGGCCACTGGTGAGCTTGTCGCAAAAGGCAATCGTCCAATCGTAATTGTTGCTCACTATGACTCTCCACATACAAACTTCCTTGTTGAGTCCCCTGTAGCAAAGTACGTACCGCTTGCACAGAGGTATGCTCGTTGGTGTGTGGTTGCCGTGTTTGTTGCTACGTTTGTTCAGATTCTTCGTTTCCTTCCTGATCCAGTTCGTGTCCTTTTCTGGATTGTTGGTATTCTTGCAGCTCTTCCACTTGTTGCTCTTTCTGTCGCAACTATTGCAGAGCGTTTTGCATCTTGCTCTATTGGCGCAAACAACAACAAGTCTTCAGTTGCAGCACTTCTTGGTATTCTCGAGAATGTCCGTCCTACTGGTCATCGACCCGAGGTTGTTCATCATTTTGCAGGAGATGCAGCTGCACTTATCCCAGAGCCTGATGAGGTGGAAGGCGTCCGCCACGGCGAGGAAGTTCTTAATTCACTGGGCATTCTTCCTGAGGATTGCGAAGTAAGCTACGTTGCTTATGACACTACTGGCGCAAGCCAGACTGCATCTCTCGAGGATGTTGCAGAGGCTGTAAATGCAACAACAGAAGAAGAGCGGACTGAGGATGCTTCTGCTGACAACACCGTTGCGTATGATTCTGTTGACGATGAGCTCAATGCAACTATGAAGCAGGTTCATGAATCCGCTGATGCAGATGCAACGCAGGTACAGCCTGAAGCAACACATGAGCTCCATGCTAAGAACGACTTTGCTCGTCGTGCGTCCCTCTTTGATCTTCCTGATCCTTCTGGCGACGCCGTTGATCCTCTAGCTCCATCTTCCGAGCCAGCTCCTCACTATGTTCCAGCTCCAACATCTGCGCCTTCTCCAGAGGCAGAAGATGCAGAGAGCCCATTCGACACCATTTCGGCTGATGAGGGTCTCACAGAGGCACAGGACGCAAAGACTCCTGAGGCAAAGCGTCGCTCCTTTAGACTCTTTGGTCGTAACGACGGACCATCGGATGATTGGAAGGGCGGAGCAGCTCCATCTGCAGAGAATCGTGAAGATACTGACTCTGAGGATGCATCTGTTGTCTCTGAGGATGATCTTCGTAATGCTGTTCTTTCACTTTCTGATGACGAGCTCATTGCACACGATATTTGGTTTGTTGCACTTGGAGCGTCTGATTTTGACCACGCAGGCATGAGGGAGTTCCTCGCAAAGCACAGAACTGATATTCGCGGAGCTTTCCTGATTAACCTTGATTGTGTTGGTGCTGGTACGCTTTCCATTCTTAAGAATGAGGGAATTGGCAACGTTCGCCGCGCTGACCGTAGAATGACTCGACTCCTTTCTACTATTGCAACTGATCTTCATATTGATGTTGAGCAGAGCGCATTTGATTGGGGAACCACTGACGCAACTCCTGCAATGCAGAATTCAGTTCGTTCCGTTACCTTAATGGGCTTAAATGAGGATGGACTGCCTGCACTTAGCCGTACCGCCGCTGATGTTCGCGAGAACGTTAACGCTGGTCAGTGTGCCGATGCTGCAGCTCTTGTTACTGAGCTTATTAGACGCTCATAAACGAACAAGTCACTAGCTAGAGTAAGTTTTTAAGAAAGGGCAGAGATTTCTGCCCTTTCTTTTTTAGCGCTAAGACAAGGTTGCTCAACTAAAAGGAGCGTCTTATTTTTGCTGCAAATAAGTGGACACATCCAATAAGCGCCGATCCTGCCAAGGCGAGTAAAAGGGGAACTGCGTAGGCATTATCTGCTGTTCCAGGAAGATGGGGCTTAGGCGTCACACGAATAGTTTGTGCTTTAGAGTGACTATCGGTGTGCGAAGCAACTTTCTCACCATCTTTTGAGATGGTTTCGTAGGCGGTAACTTCTTTACCTTCAAGTGAGGCAGTCCTTACAGAAAAAGGAACCGCAGCTTCTCCCGATGAGGTAGGAGCTTTGAAGCGGACAGTTCCGCGAGCGATGGGCTCCGCCGTACCTTCTTGGAGCTGCTTTGTTTCATAGAGTTCTCCAGTAATTTCGTACTCTTCCCCTGGGGTAAGCCCTTCGTATTTGATGTGGTCAACAAGATTGAGCGTCTCGGCATATTCAGGATTTTTTGATCCAGCAGCATCCACAAGCATCGTTTGTAAAGAAATTCTTTCATCAATGAGTTCGAGCGCTTCTACAGTCTCTTCAGAAGTAAGGGTAACCGTTGGGTTCCATTCTTTGTTAAGAGAGTATCCTGCTGGAGCCGTAATCTCTTTAAGTGAATAGGAGCCAAAGGGAAGACCTTCAACGGTAGCCTCTCCAAGCTCGTTTGTGTCTACTGTGGTGACAACTTCGTGAGGAGCAATCCATTTTCCCTGGTAGAAGATGGGTTGAGCAGAGCTATTAGTTAGCTCAATTTTGGCGCCCTTCAGACTTGGCATTTCATCCGCTTCAGAATAACCATCAGGTGAACTTAGGGAAGTATGCCCGATTTTCTTAACTTTAAGATTTCCTCTTATTACCTCGTCTTTGAAGGTAAAGGAGTGCTCAGACGAGGAATTCTCTTTTCCGCTAGAAAGATTTGTCCAGATAAGATTGCCGTTTTGATTTGATAGCTTCCAGGTTTGAAGTGAATGTTCTGGAAGTTTATAGCCTTCAGGTGCTTGAATTTCTTCGATTTGGTAATGCCCCAAAGGTAGCCAGGGTTTCTCGCCAAGAGTAAAGAGGTCATCTCCAGAAACCTTATGGTCTGCATCAAAAGAAACAAAACCTTGAGCATCTGTCGAGAAAACCCATGTTCTTAGTGTTGTTTCAGCAGAGCCACTATAGGTCACTTTAAAAAGTGCGCCCTGTAGCGTTGCGTTTCCTTGGGGAGAAGCGCTTTGCTGCTCAGAACGAGCGTCTTCGTCGAGGCTAGTGCTGTGGTCAAAGTCTTGTTTTGAAATGCGTAGATCAAACTCTCCAATAGGAGTATCGGTAACCGTGAGAGTGCTCTCTTCCTGGTTTGTTATTTTTACAGCATGAACCGATTGGTCAAGAAGAAAGCCCTTTGGTGCAGCGGTTTCTTTTACATACACCGTTCCAACAGGAAGATTGTCGAGCGTTGCAGACCCAGATTTATCAAGGGTGAGACTGCCAAGAAGATTGGTACAACTTTCGTCGGAATATATTCCGTAAACAGCACCTTCTAGGGAGTATTGCTCGTTATTTGAAGTGACATCGGGTAATAATGAGCCTTTGGTAATTTTGAGTGAACCAGCTTGCTGTCCGAAGAAAAATAGGACCTGTTTGTCTCCTGTGGGTACAAAGAGCTTTGCAACTCCGCTCTCTGGACCGCCATCATTGTTTTGAGCATAGTTCATAGCATCGGAATAGAACTGCTCAATAGGTTGATGAAGTTCTGCCTGAGGAACACTTGCCGCAAGTGCATGGGCTTCACCACGCATAACAGCCCACAGTGTAAACTGCGTGATGGCTCGTGCCTTCCAGCCTGTATATCCATACACGTCTTTTTCTTGGGACGCAGTAGCTCCGTGATAGATGATGTAATCAATAGCTCGAAGCTGTTCATTTGTATACGTTCCACCGCGAGCGCCGTTGGCTGAGGTGAGCTTTGTATAAGATTGCGGGTCAACCACACTTCCCGTTGCTCCTGGCCATGCACCATAGTGGTTAAATTCATCTCCACAGTAAAGATAGGTACCATCGCTAGCAGTCCACATGGGAATTTGCTGTCCACCAGGAAAATCTTCTCTTTGTGCAACGGTAAATGAGGGTTCTTGTGCAAAAGCAAGCCTATGGGCAGGCTTTAGGAAAAAATGGCTGAGGAGAAGTACTCCAAGTAACAGAGGAATAAACCAGAAGTGAAAGACAGAAGACGGGGTCTGTCTTCGTGCAGCTGTTTCCTTCTTAGGTTTTGAGGATTTTGTGATAAACATGCGTGCCTCCAAACTGAAAAATCAGAGGTAGATTGCGTATATAGAGATATTTGGTAATGCATAAATGTGAGCTTTTGTTGCAACATATAGACAATTAGTGTTAACGTATTCAGTAATCAGTAACACTTACTAATTAATGAGGTTATCGTGCGTTACAGCAAGCAACGTGAGGCAATTCGTACTTATATGGAAGGTCGCCATGACCATCCAACAGCAGATAGTGTGTATGCAGCAGTAAGAGAGGAATTACCAAACATCTCTCTTGGAACTGTTTACCGTAACCTTATGCAGCTTGTTGACGCAGGTGAGCTCCAGGTTGTTAATACCGGCGATAATATCTCTCGTTTTGATCCAACCACAACCGAGCATGCACACTTCCAGTGTCATGAGTGTGGTCGTGTCTTTGATGTTGATGGACCAGTTTTGAGGGACCTTACCAGCCTCACCAAGGATTCTTGCGGCGAGGTTGACTCTTACGCTCTGTGCTTTACGGGTATTTGTAACGAGTGCCTAGCTAAGAACCCAGCGCTCCATCACAGCGTTAACTAATGTGTTGCAACAAAACAGCTTTCTTTAGGACCGGTGCTTCACCGGTCTTTTTCTTTATGGGGGAGCCTCAGGTTTGCGAGAAAACCTGTCTGCTAGACGTGCTCGCAGACCCGCATGTCCTACAGAAGGGAAGCTACTTGGAATGACGGGATCTCCGCCAAGCAGCTTTGCCCGAGGAAGGCGGAGTTGTCGGGTGGAGAGCAGGCGCCTATAAGAGGTGGGATAGTGGTGTGCGGGGGTCTCTCGCCAGAAGTACTTTTGCATAGCGCTCCTTTCGTTGGAGAGCATGCTAAAGAGTGACTTTGCGCCTATTCTGACCAGCGCCTGTCCAGTTTCTGACGGAGAAAATTTGTGTGGGTGCATATTTGTTGTATATGCGCAGCTAGGCAGAAAACAACTAATCAAACTTTTATCTAGTTGCTGAGCAAGCGATTAAAAGGCAAAAAATACTGTGATAAAATCTACACAATTGCGGGTATCGCCAAGTGGTAAGGCAATGGCTTCCCAAGCCATCATCCGCGGGTTCGAATCCCGTTGCCCGCTCCAAAGACATACAAGAGCCCTTCGGGGCTCTTTTTATGGACAAGATTGAAATTTGGCGTTGTGAAGAAGGTTGTTCGGGTAGAAGTTGAGCGGAAATATTTTGGATATATCTTTGATAGAGCGTGCTTAAGTACTCGAATTACGCGGATTGATGGTTGAAGGGAACAACATGGCACAAATTCCTATGACAGATCAAGAGGTAAAGATTGCCCTTGATGCGCTGTCTGATCAGATTGATAAATACGCAGAGCTTCTTGTAAAGAAGGGATGCGCAATTTCTGAGGGAAGTCAGCTGGTAATTAATGCTTCGATTGAGATTGCTGATTTTGCCCGTAGGGTTCAGCGAGCAGCTTATGCGGCTGGCGCAGAATTTGTCACAGTTATTTGGGGCGATCAAGAGTCCTCAAGAATTATGTACGAAAACGTTGACCTAGCACGTCTCTCTAAGACACCAAGCTGGAAGATTGAGCAGCTTAACTCCCTTGCAGAGCAGGGTACAGCATTTTTGTTCCTCTCGTCTGATGACCCAAATGGTCTAAAGGGAATTGATCCAGAAAAGCCAGCTGCTGTTTCTCGCGCAAGAAACTTAGAGTGCGACGTCTTTAGAAACGGTATGGACTTTGGTAAAAACGTTTGGTGTATTGCTGGTGTTCCTGCAGCTGAATGGGCAAAGGTAATTTTCCCAGAGCTTTCTGAGGCTGAGGCAATCTACAGGCTTTGGATTGCAATTTTGGACGTTGCTCATGCAAGTGGAGAAGATCCTCAGAGTGCTTGGGAGACCCACAATGCAACATTTGAGAAGACCAAGCGCTTCATGAATTCTCACCAGTTTGAAGAGCTTCGCTATGAATCTTCAAATGGAACTAATCTGACTATTGGTATGAACCCAGGGCATCTTTGGGAGGGTGGTGCTGGAAAGACCCAGGACGGAACATTGTTCTTCCCTAACATTCCTACCGAGGAAGTCTTTACAACGCCAAACTATCGCAAGGTAAACGGCACTGTTCACTCTGCGTTGCCTCTGATTCATGCCGGCCAGATTGTTAAAAATTTCTGGTTTACCTTCAAAGACGGCGAGGTTGTTGACTACGGCGCTGAGCAGGGCAAAGACGTTCTGACTTCTATTGTTTCTCAAAAGGGCGGTAAGTACCTGGGAGAATGTGCTCTTATCTCTAAGAACACGCCTATTCGCCAGAGCGGCATTTTGTTCTACGATACCCTGTATGACGAGAATGCTAGCTGCCATTTAGCACTTGGAATGGGCTTCCCAGAGTGCCTGAAGGGCGGCCTTGAGATGAGCCCAGATGAGCTCTTGGCCCACGGTGTTAATCAGAGCACTACGCACGTTGATTTTATGATTGGTGCAGACGATTTGAACATTTGGGGAATTTCTGCCGATGGAAAAGAAACACCAATTTTCGTAAATGGACAATGGGCATGGGAGTAAACTGCTACACTATCCTAGTTGCGTGGTAAAATTGCCACGCCCGATAATGGGCCGTTAGCTCAGTTGGTAGAGCAGGGGACTTTTAATCCCAAGGTCTAGGGTTCGAACCCCTAACGGCCCACCAGGTAATTCAAAGGTCGGGTACCATAGTGGTACTCGACCTTTTCTTTTACGAGCAGAAGGAGTCTCATCGTGGTAGATCGCTACACCGGCAAAGAAATGGGCCACATCTTTTCTTTGGAGAACAAGTACGCCGTTTGGCAGGAGATTGAAGTCCTTGCGTGCGAAGCACAGGCTGAGCTTGGTGTTATTGGCATTTCTCGCGAAGAGGCAGCTTGGATCCGTGAGCACGCTGCGTTTAATCGCGCCGAGGTAGACGAGATTGAGGCCGTTACCAACCACGACGTCATTGCCTTCCTGACCAATATGGGCTCCTACATCGATGCCAAGGTTCCAGAGGGTGAGCTTAAGCCAAGTCGCTGGGTTCACTACGGTATGACCTCAACAGACCTGGGCGACACCGCTCTTTGTTACCAGCTCACCCAGGCATGTGACCTGCTTATTGCTGCGGTTCGTCGCTGCGCTGCTATCTGCAAGCGTCGCGCATTTGAGGAGCGCGATACCCTCTGCGTTGGTCGTACTCATGGCATTCATGCTGAGCCTATGACCTTCGGCATGAAATTTGGTAGCTGGGCCTGGGAGTTTAAGCGCGACCTTGACCGCTTGAAGGATGCTCGTAAAAACGTTGCCTATGGTGCTATTTCTGGTGCTGTTGGAACCTACTCTTCTATTGATCCTTTTGTTGAGGAGTACGTTTGCGAGAAACTCGGTCTTGTCCACGATCCACTTTCAACCCAGGTAATTTCTCGCGACCACCACGCTTATCTTGCTGGCGTTCTGGCAACCGTTGCCGCTACCTGTGAGCGTATTGCAACTGAGATGCGTGCGCTGCAGAAGACCGATACCCTCGAGGCCGAGGAGCCATTCCGCAAGGGCCAGAAGGGCTCTTCTGCTATGCCTCACAAGCGCAACCCTATTACTGCCGAGAAGATCTGTGGTTTATCCCGCGTAGTTAAGGCAAACGCACAGGTTGCCTTTGATAACGTTGCTCTTTGGCACGAGCGTGATATCAGCCACTCTTCTGCTGAGCGCGTTGCCCAGGCAGACAGCTTTATTGCTCTTGACCACATGCTGTCAAAGCTTGAGTTCCTGCTTGATGGCATGGTCCTGTATCCAGAGCAGATGATGGCCAACCTCAATAAGACCCGTGGTATGCTCTTCTCGTCAAAGGTTCTTCTTGCCCTGGTCAACACTGGTATTACTCGTGAAGAGGCATACAAGATTGTCCAGTCTAACGCTATGAAGGTTTGGGCAGATATTCAGCAGTGCAAGGAAGGACCATCCTATCAGGAGCTTCTTGAGGCAGATCCAGCTTGTACGCTAAGCCATGAGGAGCTTGAGAAAATCTTTGATCCTCGCGCATTCCTTACCCGTTCAAACGTTTTGTTTGACCGTCTTGAGCATCTTGAATTGGACTAAATCGTGTCACTGTTTGGGAACATTTCTCGCCGAAACTTCTTTAAGACGGGAGCGGCTGGTGTCGTAGTTGCGGGTGCAATTAGCATCGCGGCAGGCTGCTCTCATCAAGAAGGCTCGGGAGATGCAGGAAAACCGCTGGTACTTGACGAGTCTTCTGGCACAAATGTGCTGGACTCCTATAGCTCGACGGAGTATTCTGCCCAACCTAGCCAGACCTGGAATCTTCCTTTGGGAAGCGTGTTGCATCCAGCCGATGGAAATTGGATTCCCGTCACCACGGCCGGAGCGTCTGCTACGCCAATGGTAAAGGGCTCTGCTCTTTCGCTGACGTCTGGCCAGGTTGTTGACGTTGTTCCTGCGGCTCAGATGAACAATACCACCGCCGTAATTTACGACGTTCGCTGCTCCGACTCCGTTTATGCATGGGTTGAGGTGGACACCACAACCTTTGACTGGGAGCTTCTTGCCGCACCATTTTCTGACGGCAAGCTTACTGGAGATGCAAAGGTCCTCTACAAGGCCGATAAAAACTGGGATCCGGCTCCGTTTGCCTGCGGAGACGATAAGGTGGTTTGGCTCGTCCAACCAGCTTCTTCTGGCGAGAAAACCCGTGAATCTTCTCACTGCTACGTGTGGCGTGTGGGGGATGCCGAAGGAACGGATGCCGTTGAATCTCCAGGTAGATTTGCTACTGCACCGTCTATCTCAAAGGGCGTAGTTACCCTTACTCCTCGAGTTCGTGCCTCCGAAGGCACTTTCTATGGCGTTACAGCATACCTGCTGGGAGACAACCTTAAAACCAAGGTTGACCAGCTTGTTATGCCTCAATCTGTTAAACCTTTTGCAGCAAGTCGCGTAGACGATAAGTTCATTGTGTCAGTTGAAGCAAGTTATGACTCGGGCGGCTTGTTGGGCAAGATGGGAACATATATCCTGCCCGCTTCAGGCGAAAACCCTTACGTCATAGAGCGTGAACCTAATGCAATATCGGCAGGTAAAGGCAGCCTTTACATAATTAAGAGCCGCGCCTCTTACGTGCTTGTTGATACGCAAAATCAAACGGCAAACTGGCTCTATTCAATGGATAGAAGCGTTGATTACGGAGAGTTTCCCGCTCGAGAAGGCAACTGTGATTCTTTTGTAACCTACTCAACTGTCAAGGATCCTACCAGCGGATATCCGGCTTCCGTGACAGTTCGTGTTTTTTCTTTGTAGATTATTTGTAGGTATAGAGATAGAATGAATACAAATAATTAATGAATAATCGTAATGTGCCATACGCACATACATGCAGGGCAAAAGAAAAGGGGAGACAATGGCTTCCGACGAGAAGAAAATTCTGATTGTCGAAGATGAGAAAGTCATCCGTGACGCCGTCTCAGCATATCTTGAGCGCGAAAATTACGTTGTTAAGGGCGTGGGCGACGGTCAAAGTGCAGTTGAAGAGTTTGAAAAGCACGCATTTGACCTGGTGATTCTCGATCTTATGCTGCCAAAGCTTTCTGGAGAGCGCGTTTGCCGTGCAATTAGAGACACCTCTAACGTGCCTATCATTATGCTTACCGCAAAAGGAGAGGTAGAAGACAGGATTATTGGTCTTGAACTTGGTGCTGATGACTATCTTGTTAAGCCTTTCTCGCCACGTGAGCTGGTGGCACGTGTTCGTGCACTGTTCCGTCGCACGTATTCTGAGCCAGATACTGCTGTTGACGTGCTTGATTACGGCACCCTTACTATTGATATTTCTGGTCACAAGATTCTCATCAACAACGAGGAAGTTGACCTGACCGCTTCAGAGTTTAAGCTGCTCACCACCCTTGCTCGCTATCCTGGCCGCGTGTACACACGTATGGAGCTCGTCGAGAAGGTCCTGGGTTATGACTTTGAGGGCTATGAGCGCACTATTGATTCGCATGTCAAGAACTTGCGCGCAAAGCTCGGCGATGATCCTCGTAATCCTCGCTGGCTGTTCACTGTTCACGGTGTTGGCTATCGCTTTGAGGCTGGCAACGCTAGCCACGAGTCCTAAGCTTTAGAGCTTTGGCGCTCTTCAAGAAACATCACTCAAATTCTCTTAAGAACCCTCCGGAAACTGAGGGTTCTTATAAAACTATTAAGCCCGATCCCGTTGGCACTCAGAGCTTTACCACCCGTATGGCGGCGTTCTTTGCGCTGACTGCCGTCATGACAGTATTGGTGCTTATTTCTGTTTTAGGTATTGTCTGGGAAAACCGTTTTACTACTTATACCAGGGAGAACCTACAAAACACCGTTGATACTACCGCGCTCAATATGTCTCAGGCGTACGCGCGCGCAGACGGCTGGAATGCCGACGTTCTCTCTATTGCACGTCAGGCCTCTGCAACCAATTCCGATATTGGTATCCAGGTCTTAGATGTTTCTGGTGTGGTTCTGTATGACGACTCGGCACCAAATGCTCGCCGACCTGGTGGAAATAGTGCATTATCTGGCCCTCAGACGGGTGACGCCGTGGTTTATGCGGTTGTCCAAAACCTACAAGGTGAGCCTGTGGGCAGCATTAGAATTTGGACGTTTGGTTCTGAACCGTTCCTGACCCAGCGAGACATTGCGTTCCGTAATGGCTCCTACCAGGCAATTAGTCTTGCTGCAGCCATTGCAATCTCGCTTTCTGGACTGATTGGTATTTTGGCTTCACGTTCACTTACCAAGCCCGTACGCCGTATTACCGAGACGGCTGTTCAGATCAGAAGCGGCAATCTTGCGGCTCGTTCAGGCATCCGTGGCGAAAATGAACTGGGACGTCTGGGAGAAACCTTCGACGATATGGCGTCTTCACTCGAAAGAGACATTAAGCTTGAACGCCGTTTGACCAGCGATGTTGCACACGAGCTCAGAACTCCACTCATGGCTATCATGGCCACCGTTGAAGCAATCCAAGACGGTATCTTGCCCGCAGATGAAGAGCGCTTGGAAAATATTGTGTCTGAGAGTAGACGTCTTTCTCGCCTGGTAGATGCCATGCTTCATCTTTCAAGACTTGAGAACGGAAAGACAAAGTTTAACCCAGAAAGCGTCAATGTGGTGGCAATGGTGGCAAGTCTCGTTGCGGTACAAGAAACACTCTTCAAGGAGAATAACCGCACGTTGACCTTTGTGGATAAGACACCTGAGGGCAATTGTTTTGTTGATATTGATTCGGACATGATCCGAGAAGCCCTGACCAATTTGCTGAGCAACGCTATCCGCTACACCAATGATGGAGGACGCGTTGTCATAACCGTATCAATTGACGATACCGATGCGGTTATCTCCGTGACTGATGATGGTATGGGAATTGCTCCTGAGGACATTCCACAGACCTTCTCGCGATTCTGGCGCGCCGAAGAAAGTCGCGAGCGCGCTTCGGGCGGTCTTGGTGTAGGTTTGGCAATCACAAAAGAGATTATGGACCGTCATAACGGCACTATCTCGGTAGAATCCGAGCTTGGAAAGGGCACGACCTTCTCGCTGCACCTTCCTCTGCTTGCCCAAAATAATATCTCTGTAACAGATACTTTGTTGTAGGTCGATTTTTGGGCATTTTGCCGTACAATCAAAAGTCCTGCAATACAACGCGCTTTGCGCAGAAGTGAGGTCATTGTGGCTGGAGCTGAGCTTCGTCCCGATTCGCACGGTAAGGTTCGCGATATCTACGATTGTGGCGACAAACTTTTGATGGTTGCGAGCGATCGCATTAGTGCTTTTGACTTTATTCTCCCCGACGAGATTCCTTTCAAGGGAGAAATTCTGACACGTATCAGCGCTTTCTGGTTTAATCGCTTCAAGGACCTTCTGCCTAACCACATGATTTCTGTTCTGCCAGATCAGACTCCTGAACAGTTTGCAGATTACACTGAGTATCTTGCTGGTCGCGCAATGCTGGTAAAGAAAGCACAGACTGTGCCAATCGAGTGCATTGTCCGTGGTTACCTTACTGGTTCTGGCAAAAAGACCTATGACCAGGACGGTACCGTCTGCGGTATTAAGCTGCCTGATGGTCTGACTGAGGCCTCTAAACTTCCTGAGCCAATCTTCACTCCTTCCACTAAGGCTGAGCTTGGCGATCATGACGAGAATATCTCGTTTGAGCGCTGCTGCGAGATTGTTGGTGAGGATGTTGCTACTCAGCTGAAGGAAGCCTCGCTTGCAATTTATAAGGCTGCTGCAGAATATGCTGCAACTCGTGGAATTATTATTGCGG
>CAJZGX010000015.1:0-14252 GCA_916048235.1 uncultured Atopobium sp. | reverse complement strand
TGGTAAGGTTGAGAAAACAAATTAAGGAGGGGCAATGTCTCAGAATTCTTCGTCGCAGTCCAGCTTTTTTGCACTTATATCTCGCATGCGCTACATTGAGCGCTGGTCGCTTATGCGCAATTCTCGATCAGAAAGCCTTGCTGAACACGCCCTTGACGTGGCCGTTATTTCTCACTGCCTGGCAACTATTGCAAATGTGCGCTATCACAGAAATCTTGACGCAGATCGTGCAGCTCTTATTGGTATGTATCACGATGCATCAGAGATTATCACCGGAGACATGCCTACGCCGGTAAAGTATGCTAATTCAGAGATTAGAGATGCGTATCATCAGGTAGAGGCACGTGCCGAGAAAACCATTCTCTCCACACTGCCAGAAGACCTGCAAGATGCCTATGCTCAGGTGCTTACGCACAGCGCTGAGGCTTCAGAGAGTGAAGCTTATCTTAGAAAACTCATTAAGGCTGCAGATAAAATTGCGGCACTCATTAAGTGTATTGAGGAGGCTCAGTCTGGAAACTCAGAATTTATTACCGCTGAAGCCTCAACTCGTGGAGTTGTTGAAGATTTAGCAGATTCTCTTCCAGAAGTGCGCGATTTTATGACAGAATTCCTACCTTCGTACGGAGAAACGCTTGATCAGCTTCTGTAAAGAAACGCTGATTTTGCTTGCTTTTGAGGAGTTGTTTTGCGCGCACTACATGCACGTTTACCTAAAAACTTTGTTCTGGAAGAGCGTTTAGAGGCGTATTCCAGCGTCATTGAGCCTCATCCAGAGACTTTGAGAGGTACGTGGGCTTCTGCGTGTGCGCCAATTACTGCTGAGGGGCATGTCCCCTTCTCTGAGGTCCGTGTAGACCTTGGCTGCGGCAAGGGATCTTTTACTGCCGCTCAAGCTAAGGTAAATCCTAACGTGCTTTTTGTAGCCATTGATACAGAACCTATCTGTATTTCATATGCTGCTAAAACAATTTATGAAGCAGGAGTGCCTAACGCCATCGTAGTTCCTGGTACCGGCATGAAGATTGATGAGTACTTCTCGCCAGAAGAGGTCTCTGTTATTTACCTCAACTTCCCTGCACCATTTCCTAGGATTAGACAAGCAAAGATGCGCCTCACTAATGCTGAGCGTCTTATGCAATATAGAAATGTTTTGGCTAAAGAGGGTGTTGTTCGTCTTAAAACGGACAGTCAGCCACTTTTTGATTTTTCTCTTGAGCAAGTTGAAGTTGCTGGTTACAACTTTATTTGGAAAACGCGAGATGCTCAGGCTGATTTTCCAAATGACGTTCCTAGTGAGTATGAGCAAAAACTTGGTGCTCAAGGCGCTAAGGTTCATGCCTACCTGATTGCTCCGGGTCCTGTGCCTGCAGATTTCACACCCACAGAGCCTGTCAGTCTTGTTGACTACCTTCCAGAAGATTTAGAGTCGCTTACCTATGTTCCTCATGGAATGGAAAGCACGGTCCGCAATCTTGCAAACCGTGCTCGTAGACTTCGTAAGAAGGCTCAGTAATTTGTAATTGGCTATGTGTAGAAACAGCCGTTTGTGAAAACAACCTTTGTAGGAGCACTCCTTTGCGAGCGCTCTTTTTTAGGCCAGCAGCCCTGACCCTTTTACTTGATCGACTTTATATTCAAAGCTCTAGTGGAATTAAGAACCGCAAGCACCATAACGCCTATGTCTCCAAAGACCGCTAGCCACATGGGAGCCAAACCAAAGGCTGCAAGGATCAAAACAGCAACCTTAACGCCAATAGCAAACACAATATTTTGCTTTGCAATACCCAAGGTATGACGAGCAATCTTTACGGCCTTTGAGAGCTTAGAAAGCTTGTCGTCCATAAGAACTACGTCGGCGGCCTCAATAGCAGCATCAGACCCCAAACCGCCCATAGCAACGCCTACATCAGCGCGTGCAAGAACGGGTGCATCATTGATGCCGTCACCGACAAAAGCAAGGGACTTACCAGCTATCTTTTGGACGAGAAGGTCTTCAACGGCAGAAACCTTATCCTGTGGAAGCAGTTCAGCACGAACCTCAGTAATGCCTATCTGAGCAGCAATCTCTTCTGCAACGTCGCGTTTATCGCCCGTGAGCATAACAACCTTAGAAACACCAACATTTTTGAGGGAAGCGATTGCTGCTGGAGCATCAGCTCGTTCGCGGTCAGAAATAACAATGTGGCCCATGTAGGCCCCATCAACAGCCACGTGAATGATGGTTCCGTGGTTCTCGCACGCTTTCCAAGAAGCTCCTACGCTCTCCATAAGTGCGCAGTTGCCAACAGCAACGCTCTTACCATTCACGTTAGCGCAAATGCCCTGACCAGCAATTTCTTTGATGTCCGTGATAACACAGTCATCGTCCTCGCTTGGATAAGCAGCACGAAGAGCTGCAGCAATGGGATGCGTGGAGTGCATCTCAACATGAGAAGCTAGGTGCAGAAGGTCCTTCTCGTCAATGGCCTGAGGATGAACAGCAAGGACCTCAAAAACACCCTCAGTCAGCGTACCGGTCTTGTCAAAGGCAACGGTATCAAGGGTAGAAAGCATATCAATGTACGCAGAGCCCTTGATTAGGATGCCCTCCTTCGAAGCAGCGCCAATACCGCCAAAGAAGGCCAGTGGCACGGAAACTACCAGCGCACACGGACAAGATGCAATAAGGAAGGTAAGCGCCCTTACAGCCCAGGTAGAAGCGTTAGCTACAAAGTCCCCCGAAAGCAGTGGTGGCAAAAACGCCAGCGCAATGGCACTGTAAACAACTGCTGGAGTATACACGCGAGAAAAACGACGAATAAAACTCTCGCTCTTGGACTTGTTTTGGTTTGAGCTCTCTACCAGCTTAATGATACGGGAAGCAGTAGAGTCTTCAAAGAGGTGAGTAACGCGGGCACGTACCACACCAGAAAGGTTTACGCAGCCCGAGATAATGTTATCCCCCACCGTTGCGTCACGAGGCACGCTCTCACCAGTAAGAGCAACGGTATCAAGACTGGTAGAACCCTCGACGATCTCTGCGTCAACAGGGACACGGTCGCCGGGTTTGACCACAATAATCTCTCCTAGCCCAACTTCTTCTGGAGAGATAGTAAGCAGCTGTCCGTCACGTTCAACCGTTGCGCTGTCAGGACGGATATCCATGAGCTTAGCAATAGACTTCTTGCTGTTATCGGAAGCAAGGTGCTCAAACACCTCTCCTACCTGGAAGAACAGCATGACAAAGACGGCCTCATCAAACATAGGAGAACCGTTAGGCACAAAGCCAATGAGCAAGGCACCAACAGTAGCAATGGTCATGAGCAAGTCTTCGTTAAAGCACTCGCCCTCAGTGATGCTCTCCCATGCTTCTAGAACAACATCGTATCCCGCAACAGCGTAAGGCAACAGGTAAAGCAACAGTGCCTGCCAGAGCTGCAGGTCAAATGCGTGTTCAACCGCGTAAGCAATACCTAGCAAAACAGCAGAACAGACAATGCGAGCAATTTTCACCTTTGTCTTTGAGCTCATAGCTCCTCCTTGGGTTGTTGTTATGCCTAGTCTACTCCTTAAATTGATATATGTACATATATTCATACAACAATCTTAAGGAACTTTTCACAAGAAACTCCACGGGCGAGAAACCCGTGGAGTCCCAGATAAACCTATAAATTTTGGCCGTAGTTTAAGCCAAACGTTCTTCTCGCTAAGTGGAAAGCTAGTTGATCAGCGACGCGGGAGTTGGGATGAATCCCTCAAAAATGACAGGCGCACCTTCAAGCTCGGAGGCAATCATGTCCTCCTCGCTCCTAACGGTCCAGGTAATCAGGTGTGCGCCCATGGTATTGCAAGCCAGCTTTACAAAGGGGTTCTTGCGGTCTTCAAACTTGTAAGAAATGAAGTCTGGGCGACCAACAGAATTACCAAAGAGAGCTGTAGCGCCAGCTCGTGTAGCAATGTTCATGTGCTTGGTCTGACGGTCAACCAGGAAATTCTCCGAAAGCTGGCCGCGAAGCATCTCAGGACGGTTCTGACGCAGCCACTGCAAGACGCGAGGATCAAAGCTCTCGATGCAGGCACGAACAGGGCGAAGATCAAGAGCCTGCATGATCTTTTCTGTCAGCTGCTCAGCATTATTGTTGCGCGTCTTAGCCTCAATAATCAAAGGTGCAGGCAGCTCACCGGAGCCGCTCCATGCATAAGCCTCGAGGACTTCCTCAAATGTTGGAATCTGCTCGTCAGTAGCAAGAAGCCTCAAACCACGGAGCTCTTCCAGTGTGGACTCCTCAACAATCTTCTGTACGCCACAAAGACGATCAAGTGCTGAATCGTGAACAACAACCAGCTTGTTATCTGCAGTCAGGTGGACATCAACCTCGGAGCCAAAGCCCTTCTCGACAGCTGCACGGAAAGCAAGCAGGGAGTTCTCTGGAATGCCTGCCTCGTTGTTGTAGAGGCCACGATGAGCATAGCGATGACGAGCAATCTCGTGCCAACGCTCCAGGAGCAGGCGATCATTTTGCTTGCGAGGAGCAATGGAATAAGCGCCGTATGCTGCTAGACCAAGGGCAGCGCCAGCCACAACGCCACCAGCAATTGCCGCATTTCTTAACGCCTTGCGTTTTTTGGTAGAGGCTAACAAAGCGTCAGAATCCTGTTCATTTTGAGCAGCAATTCCCTCAACAACATCTGCAACTGCGATATCTGCGGCAGCATCCTGGTGCTCAGCGAGGGTCTCCCCCATCTCTTCAAGCGACTCTGCAGTGCTTGCAAGCTGCTTTGAAAGCTTGTTCTTTGGGCGAGAAAAACGATTCTCTAGATTAGACTGAAGCTGTGCCTGAGCAGCCAAAACTGAAGTCTGAGCCAAACGAAGCGCAGACTGAGCACGAGCGACTGATGACTGAATAGCATCGCCGCTTGGCAGTGCTGGCCTAATATGAGCATTAAACCCAGCTGTAATCTGCTCTTTTGCGATATTACCTGCTAAGTTAGCAGCCTTAGAAGCCGTTGTAGCAAGCAGCTTTCTTCCAGCCTCGGATTGAAGTGCTGCCTTTGCGGCATACTGAGTAATTGCTAAACCTGCAGCTCTAACTGCAGCTCTCTTAATAAAACGACCAATCATGTAAGCTCCCTTCAATCTAGCCTTATTCTATCAGTCCAGTTCTCGCTTTTTCGCTACGTATTGCGACTTTCTGTGCGTAATCAGTATCTTTGTCTGTTCAAAATCGAGTAGTATGTAGTCCACTAACTACTATCTCAGGAGCATCATGGCTGTTATAAAACAAGAACACGCTCTCTACCTGTATAAACTACTCAAAGCTACCATTGGCGTCTCCAAACAGACTCCCCTCTCTACCGTTAAGGGCGTGCTCATTGAAGACGACCTTGCACCGCAGGATTTTGGCTTTGACGACATCCGCGCGCTCATGGAGGCATGCCCCGATTTCATTAAGATCACAGCCTTCAAAAAGGGTTACGTCTACGCAACGCTTTTGACTTTTGACACCTTTGAGGCTGCCCTTGTAGCTGGCGAGAAAAACGTTGAGGCGCAAAACAACGGCAAGCCTTGGAAGCGCCGGCGTGGGGCAAAGTCCATTCGAGCTCTCAAGCCAAAGCACCTAGTAGTTGAGGCGGAGCCTGAGGTAGAACCGGAACCAGAAGAGCTGCCGGTCACGGAGGAGTCAGAGGAGTCAGCCGTCGCGGAGGAGTCCGAGGAGCTGTCTGTTGCGGAGACAACTGTCGCAGACGTGCCATCTGCAGAAACAGCTGCAGAAGAGCCCAAGCAAGAGACTGCCAATGAGGCAGCCGCAGAACCTGCTGAAGCCGAAACGCTAGCTCCAGAGGCCACTGAAACCGAAACACCAGCTCCAGAGCCTAAAGCTGTCGAGCCTACAGTGCCCGAACCTGTAGTGCCCGAGCCAACCATCTCGCTTACCGTTACCTACAATCCCTACGACGGTTCCGACGAAGAGAAGACGCTTGAGGCCGCTCCTTTTGTGTTGCAGCAAGCGCTAAACACAACAAGTTCTGCCTCGGCCGCTACAACTTCTGAGTCTCCAGTTTCTGCGCCGGCAATCAATCAGAATGAAGCTCCTGTCCCTGCCCCAACATACCCTGCCGATTTTGA
Source organism: uncultured Atopobium sp. (assembly GCA_916048235.1). GTDB lineage: Bacteria > Actinomycetota > Coriobacteriia > Coriobacteriales > Atopobiaceae > Lancefieldella. The sequence goes on along the minus strand of CAJZGX010000015.1, from coordinate 8,143 downwards.
AGAAGAACTCCACGTCAACAACGAGCTTCTCGGCATTCTGTATCAGATGGCTCCCGTTGACGCCAACGTTCTCAAGCAGCTGGAAGAAGACTTCAAACTTGCCGAGTCTTCTCGCGCACTCATTTCCAAGGGCGGCACGTTCACATTCAACACACGTTACAAGAAACCGCAGACAGACGAGGTAATTACCGCTACTATCCGCAAGTCAAAACGCGGAGCTCTGCGTCCTTGGACGCTCTTGGAGCTTAGCGTTTCTGCAAGTGAGCTGCAGGATCAGGCAGTTGACGTGCTTCGCGGTCTGCCAAAGTCTGCCATCGCTTCGTGGGAAAAACTTCCTGCTGCAGCAAAGCAGCTGCCCATCAACCCTGTTGACGTGGTCATGAACGAGGCTCCTGTCTCCGACTGGAACGCGCTTTGCACCACCTATCTGAGTGACGCGCCTTCGTTGCAGGCAGCACAAGCTTGCCTTTCTGCGGCATACGTCTATAGAAAGAACGAGCAGCAGCTCATGCATACCGATGCTGACTTCTCGCTACCTGTCTCAACTCACACTCCCCTTCTCTTTGATCCAGAGCGTGGATTTGATGACAACTCGCCTCTGGTGCAAAACGCCCTGCGAGCAGCAAAGCGCGGATGGCGCATGGCCGTTGAGCTCTACAATCCGTCCAAGCACTGCATCTACCTTGCGCTTCCTACCTCTGATGGCGAGAAACCCCTTGCGCTGGTATTTGACACGTCAGCAGAAGGCCCTTATCACGTTGTTGCAGCGCTAACCATTGAAGAAGCGTATCCACTTGCACGTATCTTCTCTGACGGCCTTCCTAGCTGGATTTTGCCACAGTAATCCCATGTCGCAGGCAAGCTCTCTTCACAGAGCCGCTCCTATAACTAGTCACCAAAAAAGCCACCCGCATGTGAACTGCCTCCCATTTCTTGGACATAAGAAATGGGACGCAGTTCATTTTTCTTAACCGCTTCTGCTGCGATTTCTTGCTTGCTCTGTATGGGACCTGACGATTTTGCAGCGGGATGAGGCAGGGTGGCTTGCTCCTGTGAGAGCCGACGCGTAACTTTATCTCCAGCGTCCAGCGTCTCGCCTGTCAGCAAATCGTGATCAAGCGAGTCCATTGCTTTTTTGCACGTCGGTGTTGTTCTGTGTATCGGCATCGTCTTCACGGAAGTTCAACTCATGTCTCCTTTGTCCGCCACCGGACCGTCTTTCATACATACTATTTTCACACACATAGCGCTATAGAAATATTACAACACCTACAAAGATGGCAAGTTCATACTGTATTTTTTCATACTGTGTATTGCATAGTATGCCTGAGTAATATATACTATGTATCACATAGTATATTGAAGGAGACGTATTGTGGATGCACAGCTGAAGCGTGGATTTCTTGATATCTGCGTCCTCGCAGCCATAGCCCGCAAAGATTCCTACGGGTATCAAATCATCCGGGATGCCCCTGCATCGCTTGAGCTCTCCGAGTCAACGCTCTATCCAATTTTGAAACGTCTTGCTAAGCAACATTTCCTTTCCGAATACACACGTGAGCACAACGGTCGTCTCCGCAAATATTATTTGATTACTGACGCGGGACACTTAGAGCTCTCACGATTTATCGCTGATGAGGCCTCCATTACAGACATTCTCTCCTACATTAAAGAAGGAGCATCGTCATGAAAAAGGATGAGTTTCTTGCCGAACTTCGCGCAAACCTTAAGAAAAAGCATGTTCCCAAAAACAGCATTGATGATGCTCTTGCCTATTACGACGAGGCAATACACGACCGTATGGAAGACGGTATGTCCGAGGAAAAAGCCGTAGCAGCCATGGGAAGCATTGATGATGCGGTTCAATCAGCACTGGAGAGTATGCCTGCGTTTCTACGCGCAACTCAGCGTATCCGCTCTGATTCGGTACTTATGTCCATAACTATCGTACTTCTCGTCATAGGCGCTATTGTCTGGATACCCCTTACGTTTGCCCTCGCACTTACGGCATTGAGCATTTATTTTGTAATTTGGGCACTTGTTATTTCATTATGCTTTGCAGTTGCCTGTGGTCTTTTCTGCGGAGTAATGAGCATCCCGGCACTTGTAGTGGGATTTCTGCACGATATGTTCCTTTCCGGCGCGCTTTCTGCCGGTGTGTTTCTGCTCATAGGAGGTGTTTCCATACTGGTAATACCGATAGTAGCTCGCATAATGCATTCTCTCGTGCAAAGCGCACGAGACTATGCAAAGTGGATTGCTCATTTCTTTGCACAAGTTCCTGCCGAGAAGACCACAGCCTCCACGGAGCGAACAAATACAACGTCATGGTCAGAAGGACATTCGAAAAGACTGCTCTCGCTGTTCGGTGGTATTTTTATCGCAATTGGCCTTGTATTGATTCTTATTGCGTATGTGGGGTCAGGATGCAACCTTGCAGGTTTACCTGAGCTTCCTGCACTACAGATTTCTTCTTACTCGCTTTATATGAGTCCGCATACTATTGCGTTTATGTAACTCAATTGACGCAACCCACACAGATACCCGCAGGTATCCGGATCCTACGTTACGTATCCGAAACTGATGGAGAATCCTCCAACGGCCCTTCTCTTACAAGATATCCGCTGTCGTCAAACACGCAAGCTTGACTGGCAATTGGCATTATTTTTCCATACGGAATTTATATATTAAAATTCGTCCCTACATAACAACCACCAAGGGTAAGTTCTGTATAGTCGATGTCTTTCAGGTATGGCTTTCCCGCATCTCCTTCCTGACGGGCAGTATTGATGGCCTCCTTCTTTTTTCGGCGAGTTCAGTTACATTTCCGGAATGATCGTAAACAACATATAGAACTGTTGCGGGATCACTTAATTTTCGGTTTCTGAATCCAGTGCCGGACCTATCGCTTTTATGAGATATCCATTCTCATCGAACTCATAATAGTAGTCATCAACTATTGCTAGCCCATGTGAAAAAAGGTAGCCGTTGATTTGTCGGTACGCTTTGTGTCCATCAACCGTTACCCAACCGAAGGGAAGTTTCCATTCAAAAGGTCCAAGTTCTACAGAGCCGTCTCTTACTTCCTTGTAGTCGTCAAGAGAAATTTCCTCCAAATCCACGAGTTTGAAGGACTCGTAATTGCCGGCAAGAGCGGAGAACCTTAAAGTTCCGAGCTCTTGCATGACATATCCCACAGGTTTATCTCTATATCGAATCTCCCAAATAAGGTTGTTCCGGGTTTCTGGTTTTACTCCTATATAGCAACTGCCAAGCGTGAGCTTCATATAGTCGATGTCTTTGAGGTAAGGCTTTCCGCCGTCTCCTTCTTGCCTGGCGGTATTGATAGCTTCTTGTGTGGCCCGCTCTACCGCTTTTTGCTGAAGTGAGTCAATTGCCCATGGGTAGGGCGTAGCAAATGCATTCCACAAGAGGAAGACAGTGGCCATAAGAAACAGAACTATAGAGATAATCTTTAGAGGCAGCCATTTATGTTTCTTGTTCATAGTCATCACGCAGCCTCAACTAGTGGCTTATATGCTTTAGGAACAATGTTTCCTGGTAGTGCTTTATGCGCTTCACCCCTTGCATTAAATTCGTAGGTAACACCACCAATGCGAGCTTTTTGCGAGTAAATCATAGAGCCGGTAGGACCTCCTGAAACAGGCTGATTATTGTCATAGCGTAGATAGTAGCTGCTGCCTCCGAAAGAGAGCCAGCCAGTACGCATTGAACCATCTTGGTTAAGGTAGAAGGTATGACCGGAACTATTGAGCCATCCTGTTTGCATTATTCCGCTTGAGCTTAAGTAATACCAAGAGCCTCCCCGCTCCAGCCAACCGGTAGCCATTGATCCATCGGAGTTAAAGAAATACGGCAGTGGGCACGCCGGGTTTCTCGCCAGGCGCGTCAAAGCACCCAGCTTAGTCATGCCATGGTTCAACAGGCCATTCGTTGCCCGTGAGGCTCCAATTCTTCATGTCATTGGCGTCGCCGTTAATGACAAACTCCCTGACAAAGATATCTTGCTTACCATTTGAAATGGTTTCGATATAGTAACGAAGACGATTCTCACCCTCATAGGACTCGTCAAGCGGTGTGGTGTAGTTAGAAAGCGTCTGCTGGTCAACACCCATGTCCTTCAGCGTCTGCGCCAAGATGTCGTAGTGCCAGACAGGCGCGTCAGAAATCTGCATAGGCTGAGCCGCCTCTTCGGCAGTCTGACCAGCAGGTTTGTACATGATGACTGGAGCGGAAGGCTGTTGGATGTCGGAATCAGTCAAATACCAGTCACCGTGATCTGCGGTAATGATGAAGGACGTGTTCTCATATACGCCCAGACGCTTAAGCTCAGCAATATACTGCGCAACAATCCTATACGAGCCAATAGTCTGCTCTTCAACGTTTTGCTTGCTTGGATCGCTGGTAGGCTCAACGTTACGATCAAGCGTATAAGGTGGGTGTGAACCAAAAAGGTGGATAAAGCGGAACGATCCTTTCTGACCAGCACTGTCGTCAATCGAGAGTCCGTAGTGTTGAAGTTCCTGGTAATACTTGAGGTCATCCTCGGTGTAAGGCTGTGAAGAAAGATCAACCTCGTCCATGTTGACTGGTCTGCGCATACGCATATTGAGGTCCTCGGTGTAATACCAGAATCGAGGCTTAAATACCCAAGGCATGTCCCTACAGAATGCCGTCTTATAGAGAATACGCAGCGCACCTAGCACGTCTAGCTGATTATCTGTGCCGCGACCACGAGGCTCGTGGTAGTTGATGGAATACTTCTGTGCTGTATCTCTGTAATGAGAGTAGTTCAACTGATCCGTATACAAACCTGCTTGATATCCAGCATTCTGAATATCCTTGAGGTACTGATCACTTTGTGCCCAGTTGTAGACAAAATCGTTGAAATTCTCGCCAGGCTGAGGACGAGAGCCAAAGAGCAGCGATGGAACACCGTAGCGCGTTGGAATCATGGAGCCGACGGAATTTCTGTACCAGGTAAAGCCAGTAAGAGATGCAAATGTCTCTGGATGCTCATCGTAGAGCTTCTGGACAAAGGCAGTATCGGTGGTGTCCAGGACAAACACCACGACGTTCTTCTTGGAGGAAACGCTGTAGAGGCCCTCACGCGTTGCGATAACCTGCTGGTGTTCGGCATGAGCATCTATCGACGCTGCGATTGCAGGACCCCACAGACTTGCAACACCCACTGCCTGGACAATGATAAGAGCTGTTGCAGTTACCAGAAGACCAGTTCGGAGCTGACGTGCTTTTAGGAGCGAGAAGGTCACTGCAGCTGCAATGATTGCTAGCCAAATGAGGCCAGAGACAATCATTTGGGTTGTGAAGTTGGACCAAATAACCTCGTGACCGTCTGCAAGTGGCATACCACCGTTCAAGAATACTGCCTGAACGTATGACGCCACACCGATGGCCCCCACAAATGCAACGGCAACGTTAAACACGCGCTTACGCAGGAGCGATAGAAACACTGTAAGAATGATCGTAATAATAAGGCCTGCAATAATAACGGGACCTGCAACATCATTGAGGTTGAAAGAAAGGTCTCGCGCATTGCTGGCTACCAACTCAAGTGGGGCTACGACCAAGATGGTAAAGACAGTAAAGAAAGAAACAAGAAATGCAACACCAATACGACCCTTAGGTTTAAGGGTGCCTTCCTTTTGTTCCTTGAGACGTACGGCCTCTGCTGCAAGGATTTCTTTCATCCGAGCATTTGCAGCTTCTGCACCTTTGGTGTCAACCTTGTGAACTTTGCCTTCGACAATCTTATTGGCGTTCTCATCAATCTTAAGCACACGGAAGAGCACCTTACGAGAACGCCTAAACGCAACGCCAAGCACTGCAGAAAGCGCAACTACAACTGCTGCCAGTGCCTGGATGGTGTAGGTCATAACCGATGGGTCAACGTAAGCCTGAGCTGTTGCTGGTAGAAGTGCCCACCACGCAAACGTCAGTACTGCGACAAAAAACGCTCCATGAAGGAAGGACGCGCGGCTTTGAACAGCGGCGCTGCAAGAGTTTCTCATGGTAGAAGTTGTTGTTTTAGTCACGAGAAACACCGTCCTCATCAGTTGTCTTTGTGGCGTCTTTAGTGGAGCTGACGTCGTCGCTTTTCTCGTCATCGTCTGCAGCGTCCGCAGCAGCGTTCTTCTTGGTAGTAGCGTTGTCTGCAACCTCAGCGGCAGCCTCTTCCTGGTGCGCCAAAACGCGCTCGAGGATGAACTTACCTGCGGCTTCTCCACCGTGGCCGAGATTAAAGATCATGTTGTTGCGAATCTCTTCAATCTTGTGCGACCAGCTGTCGGTCTCTTCAAGCATCTGCGCAACTGCATCGCCCAGGCCCGAGAGGTCCTTAGGATCAAAGCTGCGGCCAATCTCATTTCGCAACGTAATGTCGCATGGATCCGAATGAATCTTGCTCCAGTCAGGGTTGTTCTCCTTCATTGCGGTGTCAATGAAGACCGACGGCTTGAGCGTGGTAAACGAGAACTCCTCGGCAACACTCGACCAGTCAGTAAAGAGCAGGTCAGCCGAGAGAACCGAAGTGTTGGAGCTGAAGTCGGTCTCAAAGGAGAGCTCCTCTGGGTCCGCGTCAGCGTAGCGAGCAAGAATCTCCTCCATACGGGCAGGATAGCGCTTCAAATACTCTGGGTGTGGGCGGACCACAATGCGCCAACCGCGGCCCATAAGCTGCTCAAGCAAGCCGTCAAGGCAGCTATCCATCAAGTTGTCATACTGCCACGAAGGACCAATCAACAACAGGGGTTTCTCGCCAGGTTTACGCTGGCCCAGATTCTGCTTCTGGTAGTTCTGGATTGACCTGTCGAGAAGATCGTAGCCAATAGCAGGCTTTCTCTTGGATGGCGTGCCGTAGTACTTCTCGACCAGCTCAAGATCGTGCTGCTGATGAGGGCCAACGCAGAGGACGTCGTCGTAGTAGGTGTACTCGTTGCGCGTCGAGGTGACTGTCATGGAGGTCATGTGGTGGCACATGTACATGTACTCAGCGTCTTTGCGCACGTAGGAGCGCTTCATGTAGGAGCTCTCCAGGTCGCCGAGGGAAGTTACCACAACATCAGCGTCGAGCTTCATGAAGAGCGTGATGAGGCGACGCTGGCCCAAGTAATAAGGAATCAGGCGAGGCTGCTGTTTTGCCAGCTCAAAGACCTGGTCGTTAGGGTCAGAGGTAACGTAGTGGATGCGGATGTCAGAGTTTGCCAGCAGCCACTCAATAGCGCCCTGGAAGTATTTGTAGAAGCCGCTTGACTCAGAATAGAAAACCAGGTGCTTGCCAATGGTGTCAAAAAAGCGCTTGTAGTCCTCTTTTTCGCGAGCAGCATGAGGATCGCGCTGGAACCACTTGTGAGTGGACTTGGTTGCTGCGTCCATTGCCTCAAACTCGTCGCGAGCAGCGTTGAGGTCGTCATAGTCAACCTGTTTACGAGGGTCAATAATGATGTTGCAGACAATCTGGACCAGGATTGAGAGAAGGTTTGAGCAAACCCAGTAGAATGCCATGCCACAAACAACGTAAACCGCAAGCACAAGTGACATTGCAATGGAGAGGCCGTTTGTGGTGTTCTTCTCGGCACGAGACTGCTCGCGTTGGAGTGGGTTCAACTTGTTGGATGCAAGGCCAAGAGCAACCGAGGACAGGGCTGCCGCGAGAGGCATAATCCAGGTGATGCCGCCGTCAATGATTGGGGTCATGCCCAAAAACTCTGTGCCCGGAGCGCCAGAATCAGTGATGCCATGGATGACGTCTACCAGGCCAAACAGGATGACTACCTGGATGGCCAGAGGGATAAGGCTCAGCAGCGGGTGGTAACCTGCCTTTTTGTTGAGCTCGTTGGAGCGCTCCTCGATAGTCTCTCTGTCGCCGAAGTAGCGTGTCTTCAAGCGGAAAGTCTCGGGCATAAGACGCACCATAACAATGGAATTTTGCTGCGTCCAGAGCGCCAGAGGCATCAGGATGATTTTAGTTGCAAGGGTGAAAAGGAAGATTGCCGCCCACCAACTGCCGGTCAAGTCGTATGCGGGCTGAACGATAAGTGAAAAAACGTGTGCAAGCTGCTCCATATACAAACCTTCTACGAGAAAACTCAACAGAAGCCAA
>CAJZGX010000014.1:0-14550 GCA_916048235.1 uncultured Atopobium sp. | reverse complement strand
TGGTTGCAGGTATCTTTATCTCTCAATTTATGATGTTTGCAACGGCCCACATGTTCAACACGACTCTTGATTCATTTAAATTTGTCTTCTCACAAACTGCGTTGATTCAAACGGTTATTTACTTTGTAGTTATGTTTGTGGTTGCGCTTATTTTTAACGTTACCACGGTGTCCCGCTATAAGCTCATTGATCTTCTTAACGCAGACAAAGTAACACAGACCGTCAAGGTAAGAAACCTTACCGTCTCAGTACTGCTCTTCTTGGCCTCTCTTGGAATCATTGCTTATTCCTATATCTTGCTTCAGCACAATGGTTTTAAACAGATAGATGAAGAGTTTGCCATGGCCACGGCTTTGGTATCTGTGGGCACAGCACTCTTTTTCTTCTCAATCTCTGGTTTCTTGCTCAGATTTATGCAGATGCAGAAGGGCTTCTACTACAAGGGTCTTCACTCATTTGTCCTGCGTCAGTTTAATGCCCGCGTTAATACTGCTTGGGTTTCCATCTCTTTAGTCTGCGCTATGCTCTTTGTGGCAGTCTGTGGACTTGGTACGGGTTTCTCGCTTGTTGACTCTATGAACTCCAGCTTTTCTAAAATCAAAGCGTACGATGTTTCTGTGCAAATTAATCCAGGCTCAGAGCGCAGTTATACCCCTGGTCCAGCAGATTCGTATGACTACCTTTCTGTAGTGCAGAAGCTAGATCCAGAGTGGAATAAAACTATTAAAAACGCCTTCCAGGTAGATACGTACTATGCTCAAGATGATCCAACAACACCAAGTTTTACGTATGGCTCTATTGATGCTGTAACAGGCAAGCGCTTTGGTGATTACTTTACCGGCTATAGCGGTCAGAATGATCCTGCGCAGACTAATGTGACTCTGATGCGAGCCTCTCAGTACAACAAGCTGCGTGTTGCGTCTGGTCTTGAGCCTGTTGACTTTGGTACTGACGGTTATATGGTTTGGACGCTTGATACTAATCTCACAAAATACTGGCAGGATTCTCTTGCAAATAATCCTGAGCTTACCATTCAAGGTCACAAGCTCCATGCTGTTGGTGGAACATTGGATATTGCTCAGACGCAAGGTGGCCCTTATCTTATGCCTGCAGTTGGAATTATGGTTGTTGCTGATCAAAGTTTTCCTTCAAGCACTGTTTTGACCAACTCATACATCTTAGGCAACTACCAAACTCCAGGTGATGCTACTGAAGTACAGTTCCAGAATCAGATTAAGCAGTACCTTGGCGACGGTTCTGTAACGGGAAACGATTCCGACCCGTATTCTTTAATGCTTGTTGTTACTGCCTCTGAGTACATTCAATCCACTGCTGGATTCTCTGGCATTGTGACGTATTTAGCACTGTACATCGGCCTGGTACTCTTCATTGCTTGTGCAGCTATCCTTGCACTTCAGCAACTCTCCGAGGCATCGGACAACGCTCGTGCTTACCAAGTTCTTGCAGAGCTCGGTGCCGAGAAGGGCCTTGCAAGTCGCGCGCTCTTTGTTCAGATTGGCGTGTACTTCCTGTTCCCACTGCTTATGGCAGCTGCGCACGCAACATGCGCAATGACTATTATGGTTTCTGTCATCAAGTCGATTGGCAACTTTGATGTAGCTAGCAGCATTGGTGGAGTAGTTGCAGTCGTAGCTGCTTTGTATGGTGGATACTTCCTAGTTACCTTTTTTGCTGCACGCTCGATCATCTTTAGGGGTGCTAAGAGAATGCAATAGTCTGCATCTTCGTGTTGTAAATTCGTGAAAGAAGGACGGATGTTTCTCTGTGGAGCATTCGTCCTTCTCGCTTAGGTAAAATAGAAACGTTATGTCAGATGGTATCTGTGCAGAGCACATACTCAAGGAGGCATCATGGGTCTTTGGTCAAAGGTTAAAAATGTGTTTGTTCCTTCTAACGGAGCAGAGCAGCCTCAGAAGGCTACATTTGCTACTAGGGAAGACACTATCTATGCACCAGTTTCTGGTGTTCTGGTAAGCGTACAAGAGGTTCACGATGAGGTAATCTCAAGCGGTCTCTTTGGTCAGGGCTATGGCATTTTGCCCGTTGGTCTTGATTGCGTTTATGCTCCTTGCAATGCTCGCGTTACCGCAACTAACGTAACCAATCATTCAATTGGCCTTACCACTGATACTGGTATTGAGATTTTGATTCATATTGGTGTTGGTACCATCGAGATGAACGGTAAGGGCTTTACCCGTTACGTTCACGCTAACGATGAGGTCAAGGCTGGTACTCCACTGATTTCATTTGATGCTGCTGCTATTGAAGAAGCGGGATATGAGAACGTTGTAGTTGTTACCGTTGTTAATGCAGATCAGTATGAGCGCATTGACCTCATTGGTGAGTCCGGAACGCTGATTGGTGGTCGTCCACTGGTTAAGATTGGCGATCCTCTGATGTGCGTCAAGCACTAGGGTTTCTCGCCAGCTAAATATCTGCAATAAACGAGGTTTTACATGCTTAGAGTTACTAAGGCAATTCTTCACGTCTTTGATTTTGAGACGGGAACTAAATACTTCTCTCAATCTACCTTGGATTTAGAGGATCGTCAGACAAAGTCATACGTACAGCGTAGACTGCGTAAAATTACGGCAAATCCAGAGTCCAGGCACGGAGAGTTTGCTCCTACCAGCAATTTTGCTGGAGGTCTTCAGGAGTATGCTCACGGAGACGTTGAGTTTGTAGAGTTTTCTCATCAGATTGCTCAGTGGTTCTGGGAAGAGCTTCGTCGCGCAGATGACGTTGAGCAGTGCGATCTTCTTGTAGCGGACTACCTTGATACCGATGCTGGCCAGGCGCTTGCTAGTGCTGCTGCAGACGATGAGGACGCTCAGGCTGAGGCATTTGAGGGCGAGGGAAGACGTCTTTTTGCCATTGTGCTTCTTCCGCGCAAGCAGGCTTTTATTCATGACGTCAACGGCTCTGCAAATGAGATTTTGCGCCAAGATGCAACACTGCCTTCTCCTACGCAAAAGGTTGATTCATATGCAGTCATTGACTTGGATACTGGTGCTATTGATTTCCATGACCATGACCGTTCTGTAGCAGGAGAGGGAAAGTTCATCATCCCAGAGCTTTTCCTTGAGTGCACGTCAGAGGCATCAAGCCATGAGGTTATTGGCGAGGTAACCGTCATTGTTCAAGATTTGGCTGAAGAGTATGGCCTTGAGCCTGCTGTTGAGGTGTCTCGTGCTAAGGCTGCCGTTGCAGAAGCAGCAGAGGTAGAAGAGGTAGTAGACCCTATCAAGGTTGGTAAGCGTATCTTTGAGGAGCGTCCTGAGATTCAGGAAAAGTACGAGGCTCAGGTGGAAAGTAGAGAGCTCCCCGAAGAAGTTCCTGTTAAACGGGGTGTTGCTAACAGAATTGCAAAGAATCATAAAATCCGCACCGATACGGGAATTGAGATTTCATTTCCCTCAAACCTAACGGATCGTCCAGGTTACCTAGAATTTTCTCACGAGTCTGACGGTAGGATTACCATATCAATAAAAAATGTTGCACATATTGAAAACCGCTAAATCCTATCTCTGACCTCACAATTTAGAGCAAAAACTCCCCGAAATTCGTTTTGGGAAGTTTGTAAATTACGTATTTTTTGAATATCATCGTGTATCTCGGGTAGAATAGTCTCTCAAAGGTCACACCGTACTACTAAACGTTCTAGGAGACCCTTATGAGTTTAAAGAAACAGCAAGGCACAACCATTGAGGAGCAGAGCGCTGCTCTTTTCAACCGTCGTGATGCTCTTAAGATTTTTGCCGGCATGGGCATTGCTGCCGCTGCCGTTACTGCATCCCTGATTAATACCCGTCCTGCTTTTGGTGTTACCCAGGCTCAGATTGATGCTGCTCGTAGCGATTACGATGCTGCTCAGAAGCTGCTTGATGAGATTTCTAATGAGGTCTCTAGCATGCAAGCAAGCCTCAATGACACTAACTCTCAGATTGGCGCTATTTCTGATCAGATTGCAGATAAGCAGAATCAGATTGATGCTAAGCAGAAAGAGATTTCTGATAAGGAAACTCAGATTGCCGAGAAGAGAAAAGAACTTGGCGCTCGTATGTCCAGCAACTACAAGGCTGGCCCAGCTGGTGCTTTGGAGATGATTCTTTCTTCTGCAAGCTTTGAGGAGCTCACTTCTAATATTTACTACCTCGACAAGATTTCTGAGTCCGATCAGAAGATGATTGAGGAAGTTAAGAACCTGAAGGCCGCTCTTGAGTCTGATAAGGCTGCTCTTCAGTCCGAGAAGACCGAGCTAGAGAATAAGAAGGCTGAACTTGAGAATCTCCGTGCTTCTCAGGAGTCTCAGCTTAATGATATTTCTGCTCGTCAGGCGGACGCTGCAAACGTTGTTGCAAATCTTGATGACAACGTCAAAGAACTTATTGCTCAGCGTGATTCTGAACTTCTTGCCGCTCAGCAGGAGGCAGAGCGTGTTGCTGCTCAACGTGCTGCTGCATCAAGCAACAGCGATGGCGGTAGTAGCTACTCTGGTGGCGGTGGCGGAGGAGGAACCTCTTCTGCTGGCTCTGGTTCTGCTGCTGCAGTTGTTAATGCTGCAGGCTATACCGGATCTACCGGTGCTGGTTTCTGTGCAGCTTGGGTCTCCAACGTCTTCTCAAACGCAGGTGTTGGCACCTTCTATGGCAACGCTTGTGATATGTACTATTCCTGGTGCTACTCTACTGATCAGAGCGCTATTGAGCCTGGCATGATTATTGCTGTTCCAACCCTTGGTGGTTCTGCTGCGGCTCTGATTTACGGTCACGTTGGCATTTACATTGGCGGTGGCATGGTCAGGCATTGCCTCTCTGGTATTGTAAGAAGCCAGAGCTTGAGTTCTTGGATTTCTCAGCTTGGTGCTTTGAGTACTCCAAGGTGGGGCTGGCTTGGCGGCGTTGTCCTAAGCTAAGGCATTGCCTGTAATAACTTGCTATGTAAAAGAGCTTGGTTGCATGCAACCAAGCTCTTTTGTTGTCTATTTTGCGCAAAAAAGCAGGGTAAAAAACTTGAAAAGCTTGAGAAAATTCTTGAGAAGCTTGTATGTAGAGAAGAACTTCCAAAATTTCACTACGTACGGCACATGATGATGCTTTCTCAATGCACCTTAAGGCGTCAACCATGGTAATGTATTGGGTTGAAACCTTGTGCGAATGGTCTCGCCGTGGAGGTACCAAAGCAGACCGTGCACTCTTACAGACAGTTGCTGGAGAGACGGATGCGGCAATTGCCACTGTGACGAAAAGTTATAATTGACAATAGAGTTGGAACCATGAAGTTTAAGAGCGTATGATACGCCATCCGGCGGCCTCTCGGCGCATCTCGATAAAGCGCCGGTAGATGCCAGCGTCCTTCATTAGCTCATTATGTTTACCACGCTGAACGATGCGCCCGCCGTCGATCACAAGGATCTGGTCAGCATCGCGCACCGTGTTCAGGCGATGTGCAATGGTAACAAGGGTCTTTCCTCGTGTCAGTTCCGTTACTGCCTGCATAAGCAGGTGCTCGTTTTCCGGGTCGACCGAGCTCGTAGCCTCGTCAAGGATGACGATCGGCGCATCCTTCATGATGGCGCGTGCAATGGATACTCTTTGGCGCTCTCCACCGGAAAGGTTTGCCCCACCTTCCTCAAGCACCGTGTCGTAGCCGTCAGGAAGTTCCATAATGAAATCATGGCAGCGTGCGCGTTTTGCTGCGGCGATGACCTCTTCGCGCGGTGCATCGGGGCGACCAAAGCGAATGTTATTCTCGACGGTGTCATTGAACAGGTATACGCTCTGGAACACCATCGATATGTTTGCAAGCAGGCTTTCCGCCGTTCCCTCGCGGACATCAATGCCGCCGATGGTAACGTGACCCTTATCGACATCCCAAAAGCGCGCAAGCAGATTCACCAGCGTCGTTTTACCCGAGCCGCTCGGGCCGACAAGTGCGCAGGTTGAGCCTTCGGGAATAAAAAGCGTTACTCCGTCTATGACACGACGACCGTCTCCGTAGCCGAATGAGACATCTTCCATGGCCAGGGCAAATCCGTCGGGTGAGAGCGTCTCATCCGTAAGGTCTTGCTTTGGCACTGAACATACCTCGTCAATGCGGTTAAGCTCTCCTTCGATCTTCTTGGTGAGAAACGCACTGTTGTTCGCGCTGATAAGCTCTCCGTAGATCATAAAAGCGGCAACCAGCAGCGTGAGCGCCCATGAGAGAGACAGAGCGCCTGTCAGATATAGTGCGCATGCGGCGAGAAGAACTCCGCAGCTTGCAAGGTTGAATACGAGTGCATAGAGCTTGAGGATGCCCTGTGCCGCCTGCTCTTGATCGTAATCTGCCTGGCGTTTCCGCTCAAAGGATGCCTTTGCTGCGGCAAGTGCGTCATCAGGTGTCGCGAATGCCCGCAATACAGCCATGCCGCGGGCGTATTCGATCACCTTGTCAGTCATTTCCTCCTGTGCGGCAGTGACCTCCCGTGTGACGGCGGTCGAGCGTCTTCTCAGCCAATCCAAAACAATAAGGCCTACGGCAATGCCGACAAAGGTAATGAAGGCAACCGGTGGCGCTTGAAACAGGAAGAACAGACTCATGATCACTGCCATGGCTACGCCGCCCGAGAGTCCCGTGAGACAGATGGTCATGAACTCTTCGAGTTGGTGCACCGTGGTAGTGAGTGTGGTGGTTATCGCCGAGAGACGCTGCTCTGAGAAGTAGCCCATGGGAGCGCCTTTTAAGCGGTCGCCCACCCGTAGCCGCAGATCACGGAAGATGTGGAACCCCTCGGCGTCCATCTGTATGTCCACGAGATATTGGAAGGCAAACTGACCCGCTACGCTGATGGCGAGGATCCCTAAACATTGCAGGGCAACTCCGGCGCTCAGGTGACTTCGCATCTCAAGGGCCCACCATACCGCTATGAGCATTCCGGACATGAAGAACGCTTTAATGACATTACAGACCATGCCTGCCATGAGGCTGCGGCGTGATGCCGGTGAGAAGCTTCCGGCCAAGTCAAGGATGCGTTTCATTATTGCAAACATGAGGGCTCCTCTTCTGCGTTGACGGTAGAGCTCATATGTTCTTTCCACATGCGAGCATACAAAGGACAGGTTTTCAGCAATTCACCGTGACGTCCGCGCGCAACGATGCGTCCGCCGTCCATGACGAGGATCTGGTCGGCGCCTGTGATCGTTGATAGGCGGTGGGCGATAGTAACAAGTGTTTTTCCTGCTACAAGCTTGCTCAAGGCTCGCTCTACCAGAGCTTCGTTTTCAGGATCGGCATAGGCAGTGGCCTCATCAAGAATGACGATGGAAGCATCTTTTAAGATGGCGCGGGCAATGGTGATGCGTTGGCGCTCGCCGCCGGAAAGCCTTGCACCTGCCTCACCGGCAGGAGTGCGATACCCTTGAGGAAGCCGGCTGATGAACTCATGAGCGCCGGCTGCACGTGCAGCAGTCTCGACCTCTTCATCGGTTGCATCCGGCATGCCCATGCGGATGTTGTCGGCGATGGTCCTATCAAACAAAAACGTGTCCTGTGCCACATACGAGACGTGCTCCATAAGCTGCTCGAAGGGAATGTCTCGCACATCGGTACCGCCGAATGAAATGCATCCGGAACGTACATCCCAGAAACCGGCCATAAGCTTAGCTACCGTTGATTTGCCCGATCCGCTGGGTCCTACGATAGCCGTGATCTGCCCCGGCTCCGTCTTAAAGTTGATATCGTGCAACACCTCCGTACCCTCATGATAAGAAAAAGAGACGTTCTCAAAAGTGAATGACTTGCCGTCAAGCATTACGCGCTCACTTGGCCGTGAGAGCTCAGGCTCTCCTAAAAAGTCCCAGACTACGTTCAGGCAGGTATCCATACGTGAAATTTGGCCTGCCGCCTGGGAGAACTTGAGTATTCCTCCGATGAATCCCAATGGGATGGTGATGCACACCATGAAGGCAGGTAATGTGATCCGTCCGACCGAAAGCAGCCAAACGCCGAGCGGTAGCGAGAAGAGCAGCGTACAGGGGACGATAGCCCGTATCGCCGCCATCCATATCCAGCTTTGGTGAAACCATGCAAGCGTGGAGTCGTGATATTCGGCTACCGCCTCGGAAAACGAGCCGTATGAGGATGCGGTGCGTCCGAACGCTTTGATCACCTGGATACCGTTGACATACTCTACCAGCGTTGAGTTCATCCGCTGTTCGCTCGCAATATAGCGGGCCATTTTGGGCTTATAGTCCCGCATCATGCCAAGATAGAAGAGCAGGCATAAGGGGATCGTGGCAATCCCGGCAAGTCCCATACGCCAGTTGATGGCGAATACGATGATCATTGCCAAAAGCGGCGCAAATACCGTGCTTGGAAGCTCGGGCATGAAGTGCGCAATGGCGTCCTCAAGTTGGTTCACGTTGTCTACGAACCGGTTCTTGAACGTGCCCGTTGGCGTGTCGACGATGGTCCCCATGGGCACACGAGCCATCTTATCTGCCATCTGCTCACGCATGGTGCGCAGAGCCTTGAAGGCAATCCCGTGGCTGATCATGGAAGAGCGCCAGGTGAACAGGAACTTTGCAATCTGGGCCGCTGCTGCTGCGGCTGATAGGAGAGCAGCTGACTCAAGCGTGAGCGTCCCTTCCGCCAATCCCGCGGCAAGTAAGGCAACGACAATATAAGGAACCATGCCTGCCGCCTCGCCTATGCATGCTAGAAGAAGCGAGAAGAGCATTCGATTCCTGTCGGGCCGCATAAAATAGAAAAGCTTTGAAAATGCACTGGGACGTGCCGTCCGGTCTTTTGGCGTAATGTGACTCATGGAGACATCAACCTCTTTTCTGCAATGACAAGTCAACGATGTAATCTCCTGCCAGTTGCGCCAACAGTTCGTCGTGCGTTATAACCACAACTGCTTTTTTCTCGGATGCGAGTTTGCGGCACCAATGCACCACCTCGTGCATCCCGTGTCCGTCAAGTCCGCTTGTGGGCTCGTCAAGTACAATAAGCTCGGCATCTGAGCAGTATGCCGTCGCAAGTATGACGCGCTGCTTCTGCCCGCCGGAAAGACTGGCCGGATGTCGGTCGGCCAAATCCGTCAGACCAAAAGCTGCCAGTGCCTCCCAGGCGCGTGCCTTGAGTGCATCATCCACCTGTCGGCCAAGCACCACTTCGTCCGCTACGCTGCCGGCATACAGCTGATAGTCAACGTCCTGCATGACAAAGTAGCTGAGGAGGCGGCGTTCTTTACGGGAAAGATGTTTCCCGTTTCTGGCGACGATGCCTCTCTGCTCTCGAGCGGCTCCTACAAGGACTTTTGCGAGCGTAGTTTTACCTGTTCCGTTTTCACCACATATGACCGTTACGGATCCGAATGGAAATTCAGCGGTAATGCCCTTGATTCCGCGTTTTGTTGAAGGGTATAGATAGGTCACATCTGTCATGTGCCAACCGTCCGCTTCCTTTGCGGGATAGGATTTGATTTCAGAGTCGGATTTCATGTCGGGGTGTCGAAGCCCAAACTTTGCCGTTTCGTGTTCGGAAAGAGACGTGAACTTCTCGACATCCCACCGAGCTGCTATGCGTCCTTCCTGAAGATATACAAACTCATCGGCTACAGGCAAAAATTGATGGAGTCTATGCTCGGAGATAATCAGTGCCACGCCGTTTCTTTTAAGCTCTCCGAGGATCTTGATAAGCGACTGAGACCCCTCTGCATCCAAATTCGAGGTGGGTTCGTCAAGTATCAGGATCTGCGGACGGTTGGCTATTGCAGCCGCAAGAGCGACGCGCTGTTTTTGTCCGCTTGAGAGCTCGGTGAGCTTCTCGGCAAGAAGTCGGCTGACACCACTGAGTGTTGCCGCCTCTTGGACGAACTTGATCGTATCTGAGGGATCAGTACCCAGATTTTCCAGGGAAAATGCAATTTCGTCGCCTACCGTCCCCATGAAGAATTGACTTCTCGGATCTTGTGTGACTACGCCTATGCTTTTCGTGCGATTGCGCGGGGACAGATCAAACACGTCCGTTCCGTGTACAAGGACCACTCCGCTCTTCTCGCCGGGAAAGAAGGTTCCTGCGAGGCCGTCGATCAGACGCAGAACCGTTGATTTTCCGCTGCCGGAGCGTCCGCAGAGTACGGTGCATGAGCCTGCCGGGATGTTGAGGCAGATATCCTGTACACAGCTTTCCGTAGATTCGTATCTGCCGGCTGATACCTCACTATCAGCTGATGTTTCATCTGAAAGCTCAGACTCGTCGAGGTAGTAAAACGAAACGTTCTTCAAAGCGACGGTTTCCGTACCTCTCACAAAACCGCCTCCAACGCATATATGCCGGCGACGGCTGCAGTTACAACAAGAGCGCACATTGCGTCGCGCAAGGTGAATCCCACGTGATATACCGACGTTCGTCCTGTACCTATCCCAATCCCTCGCAGTTCGGCCGATGCGGCGAGTTCGTTTGAGAGTCTCAGCGAGCGCATGACAAGCGGCGTGTAAAAGCATTCGTATGCGAGCGCGGGGTGTCTCACAATACCCAGTAAGCTGGGGAAGATGCCCCGCATGCGGATTCCGCGAAGTATTGAGCGCATCTCAAACGGAAGGATCGAGGCAAATCTGAATATCATGCAGATCCCAACGAGGAATTTTTGCGGGAGATGCCACCGGTCGAGTGCGCACATGATCGCCGAAGGAGAAAGCGAGAAGAACGCGCAGCCGGTCGTAAACGGGGGAATCATGTGCAGCATGCTTACAAAAAGAACTCCGTACAGCCCTGGGAGGGGAAGAAAGCTCAGGCCGCATATGACTGTGAAGCTCACACAGGTCCTTGTCGCACTTCTCGTCCGTCCGTTTGCGGCGAGATAAGCTGTAGCGAATGCCTGTAAAAGCACCGTCTCAAGGAGGTTCACTATCAGCATGGATACGATCCCCACAAGAAAGAACGACAACAGATGTGTTCTTGGATCAAGGCCGAGAAGACCGCACTTGATGTCCGTCTCTTCCATGTCGTTCATGCGATTTTCGCTTTACGGACGTGTTTTTTCAAGAATTTTGATCCAATAAGGCCGCCAACGATCGTTCCCGCTGCAAACAAAGCCATCATCAGAAGGATCCAGGGGAGTTCGGTATATTGGGCGATCATCGCGGTAACGTCGGCAGCATTGTAGTAGGTTTCCAACTGTTTCATGTAGGCTTCTCTGAACAGTACATACGGTATGATTCCATAAAAACCAAACGTCACCCAATAGACGATATAGCCGCCGATGACGCGTTTGATATCGTGATAAGAATCTTTACCCCACATAACCAGCTCGCCTATGACTGCGCCCACAATAGCGACCGGTGCACAGTAGGGTCCGCCCATGAAGGTGTAGAGGACACCAAATATGAGGATCGATCCGGAAAGTACGCCACGTTTGCCGATGCGATCGGCCATGACGAGATAGAACGGTGTTGCCAGTAACGGAAACAGCCATGATCCGACGAAGAACGTATTTTGTGGTGCCAACAGCATGTCTTCGACTACTTTTGCCACCGTGATAAGTATCATGATGATGAGATTGAATATTACAAATGTAAGGACGTCGCGCATGACCCACCTGGTATTTTTGGAGCTTTCAACTTCTGCTTTCATAGATGATCCTCCTTACTGTCGACTCTTTATATCGATGCACATCGATCGATTCGCCGATCAATTGTTAGCTATAGGAAACTCTGCTTTATAATGGATAAACAGCATGTTCCTGACAACTGCATTGATGAGATGCGTCCCTATACGGAATGAGAAGGCCTGATCAAGGAAGAAGCCTGGGAACCGGACGAGCGGAAAGGAAGGAAGATGAAAAGTATTGAGACAGATCTTTACCGTGGGGCGTTTCAGGGATGGGATCTCAAGCCTTTGAAGGAAGTTCGTGGTTATGGCCCTGAAGGCGTCCTACACACCTTTGAAAATGAGCTGGGATCCGGTGAGTACTGGGCGTACTTTCGCGGAAGTCTTTTTGCCGTGAATGCATTCAGGATGAACTTTGCAAAAAGCGGGATTATGCGGTACCGCTGTACCGAGCACATCTGCCTGGGATGCTACGATGATGTCAAGGGTATGGTGCAACGTCAGGGTGCGCCGCTCGCTCCGGGGGCCATCATGGTATATCTTGGGGGTGAGAATGAAGAATATGAGATGCGATTCTCAAAAGGGGCCGTAGCAAGGGCTTCGTCTATCACTATTTCTCCCGACTACTATCGGGATTATCTACAAAGCAGGTTTGGGGATATCAGAGATGTCCGGGAAGCCTTTATCAAAGTTGACGGAAAACATGATCTTCCCGAACTTGTCGATCTGCTCCGCAAGGCACGTGCGTATCAGGGCAAGGGAATTGCCGCGGTGCTGTTCTATGAGGGCGTGATTGCAGAGGCTGTCGCTCTTGTTATGGAATACGCTACCCGAGAAGATGGAAGCGAAGAACATAAGGCTCTGTCTCAGGATGATACACGCGCTATCTGCCATATCAGTGCCTACATTGCCGACAACCTGAGTGGAGACCTCTCCTGTGCACGGCTTGCCTCAGAGCTGTACATCGGGCAAACCAAGCTGAAAAGGCTGTTCAAAACCGCGACGGGGCTTTCACCTTCTGCGTATGTCATACGGGAACGAATGGAAGAGGCTGTTCGGCTGCTCAAGGAAACCGATCTTCCGATTGCAAGCGTCGGTAAGGCGGTTGGTTACCGCAAACCGGGTGCGTTCACGGAAGCATTTCGAAGGAACAAGGGCTTCTCGCCGGTGGACTTTAGAAAGAGCAATGGTGTTCAGTGAACCCTCACTGCGGTTAATCCTTCGAAAATCATCAATGTAATGGCTCGAAAAACATAGTTGAGTTAGCTCGAAAATCATAAATGGAAATCCTCGAAAATCATAAATGAAGAGTTGAATTTATGCTATCATCAGGCATTACAATAGTTCTTACGAGGAAGGGGGTCTTATGAGATATTCAAAGTTTAAGCCGGAAACATACATTCCTCGTATTATTGATTCACAGGTGCAGGTCCTTCTGGATACCTTTGGTGGTATAGAACTTTGTGGTCCTCGTTGGTCGGGGAAATCCTGGACGGCACAGTCATTTGGCGAGAGTGTGACACGTGTGGATGAATCCGAACAGATCTATATGGATGATCCACAGCTTGCTCTTGTTGGTGATACCCCTCATGTTATTGACGAGTGGCAAGATATACCTGCTATATGGAATATTGTACGTCATAGGATTGATGATAGTGCAAATAAGCCGGGACAGTTTATTTTGACAGGCTCCTCCACTCCTCCCGAGGATGAAAAAAGACATAGTGGAGCAGGACGCATTGCACGGTTGCGTATGCATACTATGAGTCTTGCAGAGACTAGAGATTCTACGGGAGCAGTATCTCTTTTGGGACTCTTTGAAGATTCCTTCCAGCCGGCGCAATCTCATATTGATCTCACCGATTTAGCCAATATTGTATGCCGCGGTGGGTGGCCGGCTCTTCAAACAAAAAAATTGGCGGATCCAAGGGCCGTTACCGATGAGTATCTTAATGCACTTTTTGATGTAAGCATGCCTCGCGCGGGGAAAAGTCCACTTCTGTCCCGCCGCATAGCTGCATCTCTTGCACGAAATGTAGCAACGAGTGCAACGCTGGGTACCGTGAGAGATGATATTGCTGCCTTTGACAATATAGCTCCGGTGGATGGGACCATATCCTCATACCTTGAAGAGTTTAGACGCAACTATTTTATTGAGGAGCTCTCGGGCTGGGATGCGCCAATCAGGTCAAAGTCAAGGCTGCGCACGAAACCAAAACGATATTTCTGCGATACGTCTCTCGTGGCCAGTTTATTAGGTGTCGACTCTTCACGCTTACTTAAAGATGGACAGCTTTTTGGTTTATTGATTGAGTCACTCTGCATTCATGATTTGTCCGTTTACGTTTCCGCTTTGCCTAAGTCGTATGGGGGATCTTTACGATATTATGCGGACGCCGATGGGCTTGAGGTTGACGCCATTATTGAATTGATGGATGGTCGATGGGCAGCCATTGAAATCAAGATGGGGGAATCTAAAGTGGAAGATGCGGCTGCGAATCTCATAAGAGTTGCGAGAAAGGTGGCTGCTAATCCTGCAGCAAGAAATCCTAAGCCTAGCTTTATGGCTGTGCTGCTCGGTAAAGGGACGATGGCGCGTAGACGGCGCTCGGATGGGATATATGTTATTCCGATCGATACCTTGGGGGCATAAGAGATTGTGGAGAGGAATATTCGAGTAAAGTGCATTTAAACTCCAACTTCTCCATCTTACGTGTGTCCTTCAACTGATTCTAAATAAAGCTGTCTTGTATATAATGAAATTCATGCGACACTTGCTTGACCCTTCTTTACGGGATACGAATCGGAGAAGATGTGACACTCTTTGGAAAATCAATTCCTAAAAAACTGGCCGATAAGGGCTTTTCAGTCTTGAATTCTCAAAGCAAGTGCAACGTTTGGTGATGGTAGACTTCCCAAGGGCACTTCCAACCC
>CAJZGX010000013.1:0-14578 GCA_916048235.1 uncultured Atopobium sp. | reverse complement strand
ATAATTAGGGTTATACCCTAAGAGCAAACCACCCGCTATGCGGGTGGTTATGATTTCTCGCGGTATTTTGCACTTGCCGCTTGCCGTTCACAGTTTCTAATTTGTTTCTTAATGTATTTCTTGACACAATCTGGCAAAGTAATGGTATTCTTCTTACATTGCAATTTACGCTCTTGGGAGGAGGACATATCATGCGCGCTACATGCACTCAGCAGTGGTGGTGGAACAACTTGTCTTTCTCCGGTCAGCGATGAGTTGCTTCTGCATACGCATTTAGAGGCTCTCGGGTGACCGAGAGCTTTTTTTGTGCGTACGTTTCTTGCTAAATCCGGATGGCGAGAGACCCGTTTAGTTGAAAGTTTTGTTTGTTCATTTTGTTTTGCGTTAAAGGAGTTTGTATGTCTACAGAAAATCTCAATCAGGTCAACGCCGCAGACACAGAGACAGGATTTGCAGAGCAGGCGCCACGTGTTGTTGCTGTTTCAAAAAATGCAGGTGTATTGGATGTTACTTCTCTAGTCCTTGTTGCCGTTCTTATTGCTGCTGGTTTTATTCTTAACCTGACCGTTGGTAAGGCAATTAGTGCTATTGGAATTGGTCCAGAGTTCATTATCGCGTCGTTCTGCCTGGCTATTCTTCTTTTGAAGCCAACCGCTATTCAGAGCCTGGTTATTGGTCTTATCGCAGCTACCGTTATTCAGCTGACCACCTCTGTCCCAGGCGCTGATTTTGTTGCAGAGGGCGCAGCTTCACTTGTTATGTTTGCCTTCACAAAGTCCGCTCTTGCAGATAAGCCAGTAATGCCTGCAATTGGTTCTTTTGTAACCACTCTTATTTCTGGCCTGATCTTTGCTGCCATTGCTATTCCAGCCAAGGGTGCAACTATTGAGCTTTTCTACGTAATGCTTCCTGTCATCGTGGGAACCGCATTCTTTAATGCTATTGTTGTTCAGGTTCTTGCGACTCCTCTTAAGAAGGTTTTGGGTCGATAAGTCCTTAGATACGCACTTATTTCCTGGAGAACACTGTGTCTATTATTGAAGTTCAATCTGTGTCATACAGCTATCCTGATAGCTCAGCACGCGCTCTTAATGAGCTGTCACTGAGCGTTCAGGAGGGTGACTTTGTAGGTATTGTTGGCCCTTCTGGTGCAGGTAAGTCTACGCTTGCTCTTGCACTCTCTGGTGCCATTCCTCATCACTTTAGAGGTAATTTCTTTGGAAAGATTCTTGTTGCTGGAATGGATACCTGCACAGTTGCGCTGACTGATATCTCTAAAATTGTGGGTTCTGTAACCCAGGATATCAACGCGCAGATGGTTGCTTCAATTGTTGAGGATGAGCTTCTCTTTGGCCTTGAGAACTTTGCGGTTCCTCATGCAGAGATTCCAGAGCGCATTACCTATGCTCTAGAGACAGTTGGTATTGCCAACCTTCGCTTTAGAGAGATTGCCTCTCTTTCTGGTGGACAGAAGCAAAAGGTTGCTATAGCAGCACTTTTGGCGCTACAGCCACAAGTTATGGTGCTTGATGAGCCAACAGCTGCTTTGGATCCGACGTCGTCCGAGTTAATCTTCCAGACCCTTTCAGAGCTCAACAAAACCAAGGGCATTACGGTTGTGGTGATTGAGCAAAAAGTAGGTCTTCTCGCTAAGTATTGCTCAAAGATTGCTGTTATGGATAAGGGTGCCATTTGTGCATTTGGCAGCGGCGAGGAAGTATTCTCGCAGGTAGATCTGCTGCAAGAGGTTGGTGTTGACGTTCCTCGTTGCGTGCGCGTCTCAAAAGGCGTCCATGAGCTCTCTCATCAGTCTGAGTATGCTCACTTGTTATCTGAGGCGGACAGAGCTGTCTGCGATGAAACTGCGTTGTCAGTTCAGTCAGCTGCTAAGCAGCTTGCGTGCTGTGTAGGTGCGCTTCAGCATCGCAGCATTTCCCTTACAGAGGGCTCTCAACTATTAGCTACTAATGACGTTGAGTTAGCAGGAGAGACATATCTTCCAAAAATAGATGGTCCTGTAGTTGCTGAATCGAGCGGACCATTTGACAGGATTGGTATTCTTCAAGACGCAGAGCAGCCAAGCGTTCAATCTGTTCTTGATGTTATTGATGCCACCTTCAAATATCAGGGGAGTACTGATGGTGTTGAGCGTATCTCTCTCAGTTTGCATCCAGGCGAGCTTGTGGCACTTGTCGGCCAAAACGGTGCAGGTAAAACAACTCTAACTAAGTTGGTAAATGGCCTGTTGCGTCCTCGATCTGGAGACATTCACCTTAAGGGTTCATCGTGCAAGGATTGGAAGACGTCGCAGATTGCTCAACACGTCTCTACGCTGTTCCAAAATCCCGATTACCAGATTTGCAAAGAGAGTGTCCTTGAGGAGATTGCGTTTGGTCTTGAGCTCAAGACTGTGTCTGCAGAGGATGCTCGCAAGAAAGCGTTTGAAGTAATTGATCGCATGGGGCTTGATGCGGACGCGTCGCCGTTTATGCTTTCTCGCGGACAGCGTCAGATGGTTGCGCTTGCATCTGTGGTTGCCTGCGAGCCAGATATTCTTGTGCTTGATGAGCCAACTTCGGGTCTGGATTACAAAGAGTGTATGCAGGTCATGAATATGGTCAAATCACTGTGTGAGAAGGGCTGTGCAGTTCTTATGGTCTGTCATGACATGGAGGTTGTGCTGGACTTTGCTACAAGAATTGTCGTTATGGCGCACGGCAGTGTGTTAGATGATGGGGAAGTTACACAGATCTTCTCGACAGATGAGGTTTTGAAAGAAGCGTATGTTGAGGCTCCTCAGATGATTCAGCTGTCAAAGCTTGCGGGTGCGCACGTGGATCCGTCATTTGCTGGACTTAGCAGTGCTTCAGAGGTGCTTGACGCATTGCAGCATCAGTTTGAGATTGCTCGTATTGCAGCCACGCTGAATGGTAAGGAGGCTCCTCGTGGGTAGTGTTATTGATTACACCGAAGGAACAAGCTTCCTTCATAAGGCAAATCCTGTGGCCAAGCTTGTGTTTGCGCTTGAACTTTTTGTTGCCGCTCTTGCCGCGCAGGGAACGCTTGAGGTACTTGCGGTACTCGCGCTCACCATTCTTGTGGGAGTTATCTCGCAGAACGCTCAGAAGACTTTTAAGCTGGTATTTGGCTTTGCAGTCTTAGGTCTTATCTTGTGCGTTGTGCAGACGCTTGTTGCCCCTGCTGGTCAAGGGCTCTTTTTATTCATCACGGTAGGTGGTTTAGAGCACGGCTTTAACGTTGCTCTCAAAACAATCGCACTGGCACTGCCGCTGCTTTCTATGCTTTCGCTTATGCGTGTAGAAGATCTGATGAATGCGCTGGTAGAAGTGGCGCATGTCCCATACCCCTATGCATTTACCATTGCAACGGTTTTGCGCTTTGTTCCTGTCTTTGCTTCCGAGATGAACCATATTATGGAGGCTCAGATGGCTCGTGGCGTTGAGTTTGATACCAAAAATCCAATTAAGAAGCTCCAGCTCACCATGCCTTTGATTGTTCCTTTGCTGGTAAGTTCTGTTAAAAAAGCTGATGCCTCAGCACTTGCGGCTGAGCAGCGAGGTTTCTATTTAAGAAACGCTTCATCTGCATTTAAACGCTATCCTTTGGCTCCATCAGACTTTGCTTTGATGATTTTTGGTGTTGCAGTAATTGTTGTTATCCTCGTGTTCTCATAAGAACTTCTCGCGTTTTCACTATGCTTCGCTGGTAAATGCCGTAACATTAAGGTATTAGAAGGAGGACACGTGGAAACTTTCACTGATCTTTGTCATATCAACGTTAAAGGTGGAGACGGTGGCGCAGGCTGCATGTCTTTCCGCCGAGAAGCATATGTTCCAAAAGGCGGTCCTGACGGTGGCGATGGCGGTCACGGCGGCAATGTTGTCATTGTCGCAGATGCACAGCTCTCGTCCCTGATTGATTACCGCTACAAGCATCACTTTAAGGCCGAGCGTGGTACCCACGGTAAGGGTGCTCGCCGTCATGGCTCTGATGGACAGGATTTGCTGCTCAAGGTGCCCCTGGGAACCGTTGTGCGCGAGCTTGATCCAGAAACGCAAGAGCCACTCTACGAGATTGCTGATCTTACTTCTCCAGGTGAGCAGGTAGTTGTTGCTCCTGGTGGCAATGGTGGCCGCGGTAACATTCACTTTGTCACCTCAGTGAGGCGTGCACCAGCATTTGCCGAGAAGGGCGAGCCAGCCCAAGAGCACTGGATTGAGCTAGAGATGAAGCTCATGGCAGATGTGGCCTTGGTGGGTATGCCTTCTGTTGGTAAGAGTTCTCTTATTGCACGTATCAGTGCTGCTCGTCCAAAGATTGCTGACTATCCTTTTACCACCCTTGTTCCAAACTTGGGTGTTGTTCGCGCACAGAACGGTCAGTCGTTTGTCTGCGCGGACGTCCCTGGTCTTATCGAGGGCGCCTCTGAGGGCAAGGGCCTTGGTCATCAGTTCTTACGCCATATTGAGCGCACAGCGCTTATTGTCCACATGGTTGACGTTACTGGTGGCTATGAAGGTAGAGATCCTGTAGAGGACTACCACGCTATTAACGAGGAGCTTAAAGCGTACGCTTCAAAGCTGGCTGACCGCCCTCAGATTGTGGTAGCAAACAAATGCGATATGCCTGGTACAGAAGATGCTATTGAGGCTCTCAGAAAGGCTGCAGAAGCTGATGGCAGGACTTTCTTTGCCATCTCTACCGTAACTGGTTTAAATCTTGATGATTTTGTTACTACCTGTGCTGCAGAAGTGGCAGAGCTCCGCAAGGAAATTGCCATTACTACGCCAACGGTTGACCGCAGTGAGGCTTGGGAGCATCAGCGCCTTCGTCGTGACAACAAGCTTCGTATTGAGCGAGAAGAACGTCATGCGTGGCGTGTCTCTGGCGGTCAGATTGAGCGTATGGTTATTCAGACCGATTGGGACAATGATGAGGCTGTGGCATATCTACAGCGTCGTCTTGATCGTATGGGTCTTGAAGTACAGCTGGCAAAGGCTGGTGCAGTTGACGGCGATGAGATTCGCATTCTTGAGCTCACCTTTACCTATGAGGATCCAAATAAACCAAATACAGATGGTATAGAGATTCCTGATGAGGACGCTTCAGACCAGCAATTCGAAGATGTCGAGTTTGAAGAGGCTCCGTCTGATGCGTCTCATGTAGCTGAGGCTTCTTCAGAAACTGAGTAGAGTATGGCAGCCGACGTCTTAAATAACATGCACCCTGGCCTGCCTCGTTTGGGACAGGATAAAAACCGCACCTATCGTCTGGGAATCATGGGTGGAACCTTTGACCCCATTCATAACGGTCACTTGGTAGCCGCTGAGCAGGCATATGATGATTTGGATCTTGATGTGGTTGTCTTTATGCCTGCTGGTCGCCCTGCGTTCAAACAAAATAAGGGAGTTACCAGGGGAGAAGACCGTTACTCAATGACGCTTCTGGCAACCTCAGATAATCCTCATTTTGTTGCTTCTCGTTTTGAGGTGGATTATGAGGGCATCACCTACACCGCTGAAACGCTCAGAAGATTGCGTAAGGTATATCCCTCTAACGTTGAATTTTTCTTTATTACTGGTGCAGATGCAATTGCTGATATTGTCACCTGGAAAGATGCACAGACAGTAGCTGAGCTTGCTCACTTTGTTGCTGCAACGCGTCCTGGTTATGAGCTGAGTCGTGCTCAAAAGGTTATTGCAGATTCACCTTATGACTTCAAGGTAACCTATCTTGAGGTTCCCGCACTAGCAATCTCATCAAGCTACTTGCGCAGCAGAGTTCAAAAAGGTCAGAGCCTCAGATATCTGACTCCTGATTCAGTTACGGGCTATATTCATAAGCATGGCCTTTATGGCGCTGATACAACACCGCTCAATTAAGTAGTCAAGGCTCAAGAAATCTACTGCTCAGAGAAACATACGCTAGCAGCAAGGCAGTGTCATACAGATAAATATGTGGTTTGATTCAAAACTTTGTAGGACATAATGGAAAGAACACTTATAGCAAAAGATATTGTCTACACCGCAGAACAACAGGCGCTTATTGATCAGCTTGAGTCTGATTTGAAGAGTCATATGTATCACAAGAACCCTAAGCGTTTTGCGCATTCTATCTCTGTGGGACATTGTGCAGAAACGCTTGCGCAGGCTTATGATGCAGATATGTTGAGCGCTCGCGTTGCAGGTATTTTGCATGATTGGGAGAAACTTCTTCCTGATGCAGAAACCATTGAACTGGCAGAGCGCTTTTGTATCCAGACAGAAGCTCCTTATCAGAAAATTGTGGGGCTCTTGCACGGTCCTCTCGCCGCAAAAACCTTACCAGCTATATACCCTTGGCTTTCTGAAGAGGTCCTTAGTGCCATTCAAAAACATACCGCGGGCGATTACCAGATGAGCACGCTGGACAAAATATTGTATGTAGCTGATCTTATTGAGCCCTTGCGTCCAGATTTTGAAGCTGTTGCGACTGTTCGTGAAGTTTATCTACAGGGTGGTTCTCTTGATGAACTTTACGAGAGCGCATTTTGTGGTGTGATGAGGTATGTAATTTCATCGAGGAGTTATTTGTATCCAAACTCAATTGCACTATACAATGAGATGATTGAAAAAACATCTGAGTAGCTTTGCTATAGGAGAAAACGGAGAAATTCATGGCTGTAACTTCACTTGAGCTTGCGAAGACTGCTGCAATTGCTGCAGATCAAAAGAAAGCTGAAGATATTCTGGTACTAGATCTAACTGGTCTCAGTGACGTCTGCGATTACTTTGTTATCTGCACTGGTGGAAATGCTCGTTTGGCTGACGCTATTGTTGATGAAGTTCGCGAGAAGGTCACGGCAAACTGCGGCATTCGTCCAATTTCTACTGAGGGTCGCGACGGTCTCAATTGGATTCTTATTGATTACGGTTCAGTTGTTGTTCACGTATTCCAGCCTGAGGTAAGGTCCTACTATCGTCTTGAGCGACTTTGGGCAGATGCTCCTCGTGTAGAGCTAGATATTGAGGGCGCTATGACTTCTGAGATTCCTTATGCCGATCTTCCAGAGGATGCTTTGGCTCCCGCTTTTGAGCTTTCTGAGGATGACCTGGTAGACAATCTTCCAGAATCTGCTGATCCTACTGAGTAGTTTTGGTGTACTAGATTTGCTCGTTTTTGCCTGTAGGCATAGTGTCTGAGACGCGATGCTCAAAGCGTAGGTCTCTACCATACTGCACAGCATCAGCACCAAATTTATCTTTGAGTTTATCGGTTACCTCGGAGAGATGACGTAAGTCACTCCGAGGTTTCTTTTTTGTTGTAGGACCAGAGACTGCTGCGTCAAATGTAGCTTCATATTGGTCAAAAAGTGACGCTTGCACTGGTTTGGTATGCTCCTCATCTGAAAATGAGCTAATGCCAACACCAAGTAGTCTTACTGGCTGCCCTTCTTTCCAAATGGTAGGAAGCAGGTCAACGGCAATCTCTGCAAAGAGGTGCTCATCATCAGTTGGTGTAGACATTCTTTTTTGAGCTGTATGAGACTCTGTTGCAGAGGCTTTTACTTTGAGGGTTACGGTATATCCTTGGAGACGCTTTCGGCGAAGACGTCTTCCTACAACGCCGGCAATGTGCCTAATAGCTTCTACGATTTCTTGTTTATCAAACAAATCAGCTTCAAAGGTTCTCTCGTTAGAAACAGACTTAACGTCACGAGGCTGAGCAGCTTCATGAACTTCTGAGACTTCTTTTCCTTGCGCGCGCAAAATCATCTTTGAAGCTGTATTGCCAACAAGGGAAGTGAGGTACGTTGCATCTGCTCTTGAGAGCTCTCCAAGCGTTCTGATTCCTTGTTGATGGAGCGTTTTTGCCATAGCAGGTCCAATGCCGCTCATAGCTTCAATTGGTAGAGGTGCTAGAAAACGTCCTTCTGTACCTGGAAACACCGCAGTAAGACCGCGAGGCTTTTCTTGCTCAGAGGCAATCTTAGCAATTGTCTTGTTTGTCCCCAGACCAATGGAACAGGTAACACCTAGCGCAGCAACTTTCTTTTGTATGCGCTTGCAGATCTCCAAAGGATTTTCTTTAGAGAATCTGCCTGGAGTGATGTCAAAAAATGCCTCATCAATAGAAACCTGCTCAACAAGGGGAGTCTCATCTTTGAGAAAACCCATAACAAGAGCACTCATTTCTGAGTATCTGTCATAGCGTCCTGGGGTCCAAATTGCTTGCGGACAGAGCCTTACTGCAGTAGCTGAAGGCATGGCAGAATGAACGCCAAACTTCCTTGCTTCATAAGAAGCGGTTGAAACAACGCCTCGTTTGTGGGGTGAGCCTCCAACAATTACTGGTTTTCCGCGCCACTCAGGATGATCAAGTTGTTCTACAGACGCAAAGAACGCATCAAGGTCAAGAAGCCCAATGGCTTTACCATGCCACTCAAAATCACACGATTTACGTGCGTTTTTATCTGATATGTCCTTTGATGTTTCCATAGAAATAGTGTATACTTTTTATACAAATAGAACAAGTGTTTCATACATAAATTACGAGTACTTTTTGAAGAGAGCAAATTTATACTTTTCGAGGTTAATGCGTTGTTGTACACTTGTAACCCGATTTGTGGCTTTGCGGTGCAGCCCATCTAACATCCGAGGCACCGCTCGTATGGAGGAGTTTTCATTGGCAGTTAAGATTCGTCTGGCCCGTCACGGTGCCAAGAAGCGTCCGTACTATCGCGTAGTTGTCGCTGATGGTCGTATGCCTCGCGATGGTCGTTACATTGAAGAAGTCGGTCGTTATAACCCACTGACTAGCCCAAAGACGATTGATATCAACCTCGAGAAGGTTGATGAGTGGGTAGCAAAGGGCGCTCAGCCAACAAGCGCAGTTTCTCACCTCATTGAGATCGCTCGTACTGGTGCTCCAGTTGCAGAGAAGAAGACCAAGCTCTCCAAGAAGGCACAGGCAAAGGCTGCCGCAGCTGCAGAGGCTGCTGCTGAGGCCGCTGCCGCAGCTGCTGAGGAGTCCGAGGCTCCAGAGGCTGAGTAAATCGTGTCTGAATTCACAGAGCCCACTGAGGTAGACGCTGTCGATCAAGACATTCAGGAGATGCCTTCTGACAAGGTCGCTGATCTTGTTGAGTACATCGTCTGTGGTCTTGTCGATAATGAAGATGCTGTTGCACTCGACGTCACCGATCGCGAGGATGGAGCCTTGATTGAGGTTTCTTGCTCTGAGGAAGACGCTGGACGTGTCATCGGCCGCAAGGGTAGAACCATTAAGGCTATTCGTACTTTGGCTCGTGCTCTTGGCCAGCGTGTTGGCACCTCTGTTGATGTCGAGGTTGTAGGCTAATTTTGCGTAAACACTGGCGAGCAATTGCTCAAATTGTTAAAACGCATGGTAAAAGAGGGGAGGTTGTGACGGTTCCCGTTCACAGCCTTCCTTCTCTTATAGCTGAAGGCATGACAGTTGTTCCTGTTCCGCCTGCGCTTAAGGGCCCTAGAGAGTTCTCAGTTGTCTCTGTTGAGTCAGATGATAGAGAAGGTAGTCTTGTCACTTTTGAAGAGGTAACTACCATCTCTGATGCAGAAGAGCTTGTTGGTAAAACGCTTCTGGTAGAAGAAGATTGTCTTCCAGAAAACTTTGGTCTGGTAAATGTTTCTCTACTTGTGGGTAGAGAGGTACGTGATACAGAACATGGTTCTCTGGGTGAAATTACAGAGGTTCTTGTTGGACCTACACAAAATGTGTGGGTCATTGAGGGACCTTTTGGACAGGTACTGATGCCTGCCGTAGACGAATTTATCAAAGAGGCCCCAGCCGAGGGCTCCATTACCGTCTCAATTCCTCAGGGCCTTCTTAGGTTAGGTGAGTAGCATGCGTCTAGAAACGCTCTCAGTATTTCCTGAGGTCTTCTCGCCCTATTTAAATGCTTCTATTATGGGCAGAGCTCAAAAGGCAAATATTTTTGAGTTCTATGCGCATGACTTGCGTAACTGGACGCATGATAGGCATCGTACGGTAGATGATGCTCCTTTTGGTGGTGGACAAGGCATGCTTATGAAGCCTGCTCCCATTTTTGAGGCGGTTCGTGAGATTTCTAATCAGGCGGAACCTAAGCCTCACGTGGTGTTTTTCTCGCCTGTTGGTAGGCCGTATTCTCAGGCTATTGCCCAAGAGTTTGCTCAAAAAGAACGCATTCTGTTTGTTTGTGGTCGCTATGAGGGCATGGACGAGCGCGTCTATGAGCTGGCAGATGACGTAATTTCTCTGGGAGATTACGTTCTGACGGGCGGAGAGCTTCCTGCGCTTACCGTGATTGACTCGGTTGTGCGCTTGCTTCCTGGTGCGCTTGGTGATGAGATGAGCTCACAGGATGAGTCATTCTCCGACGATGGCCTTCTTGAGTATGCTCAGTACACGCGTCCAGCAAATTTTGAGGGGCGAGAAGTTCCGTCTGTGCTTCTTTCAGGAGACCACGGAGCGGTAGCAGTCTGGAGACGACAATCTGCACTTGCTCGCACTCGTGCGTGGCGTCCAGACCTCTTAGAGAGCGCTCAGCTCACTGAGAAGGACAGAGCGTATTTAGCAGAGCTTGATCAACAATCTGGTGATGACGATGAGTAGTGGACATTCCAAAGTACTTGAAATTTTTGAATACCTGGTAATTGTTGCAGTTGCTGTTGCGCTGGCATTTTTTATTAGAACGTTTGTCGCTGAGGTATATGAGGTCCCAACAGGGTCCATGCTCAATACCATCCAACTGGGGGATCGTTTGGTAGGAGAGAAGCTTACCTATCGTTTTGGCGGTACTCCGCAAGCAGGTGATGTGGTTACTTTCACCAGTCCTCAGAATCCCGATACGCTTTTAGTTAAGCGCGTCATTGCTACAGCAGGTCAAACGGTAGATTTGCGCGACGGTGCTGTATATGTTGACGGTCAGCTTATGGACGAGCCTTACACCGAAGGTAAGCCAACGTATTCTCTTGCGGATCGCACGGGTGCCGTAATTCAGAATTATCCGTATACTGTTCCTGCAGGTCATATTTTTGTTATGGGGGATAACAGAACAAACTCGCTTGATTCCAGATATTTTGGAGCAGTTGCGGTTTCTACCGTGACCTCTAAGGCAATGTTTATTTTCTGGCCCTTTGACCATGCTCGCGGGCTATAGTACTTACGTCGGACATTTGAGAGAAAGAACATCATGGGCGCAACACCACTAACGTTTCAAGATATGATTTTGACCCTTGAACACTACTGGGCAGAAAAAGGTTGCACAGTCATGCAGCCATATGACTCTGAGGTAGGTGCCGGCACCTTCCACACCGCAACTATCCTGCGCTCACTTGGCCCCGATGCCTGGCGTACCTGCTATCCACAGCCTTGTCGTCGTCCAGCTGATGGACGCTATGGCGAGAACCCCAACCGCCTGCAGCATTACTACCAGTTCCAGGTTTTGATTAAGCCATCTCCTGCAGACTCTCAAGACCTTTATCTTGGCTCACTTGCCGCTATTGGCCTTGATCCAAAAGACCACGACGTTCGCTTTGTTGAGGACGACTGGGAGAGCCCAACGCTTGGTGCTTGGGGTCTTGGCTGGGAGGTCTGGCTCAACGGCATGGAGGTCACTCAGTTCACGTACTTCCAACAGGTAGGCGGTATTGAGGTAGACCCAGTTCCTGTTGAGATTACCTATGGTCTTGAGCGTATTGCTATGTATGCTCAGGGTGTAGATTCCGTGTATGACCTGGTATGGAGTTACCTGCCAGATGGCACGCCAATGACGTACGGTCAGGTATTTTTGGAGAACGAGCGTGAGTTCTCAGCTTATAACTTTGAGGTAGCCAACATTGAGCTTATGCGCGAGAAGTTCGACGAGTATGAGGCAGAGTGCCACAGCTGCCTTGAGCGTAAGCTTCCACTACCTGCGTATGACTGCGTTATGAAGTGCAGCCATGCATTCAACCTACTTGACTCTCGTGGTGCTCTTTCTGCTGTTGAGAGAGCTAACTATATTCTTCGTGTTCGCACTGTTGCTAAGGCATGCTGTGAATCGTATTTGGAGGAGGTTGCTTCTAAGAAAGCACCTGCAGCAACTACTCAGGAGGAGGTGGCTTAAATGGCTGAGGTTAGAGACTTCCTTTTTGAGATTGGTTCTGAAGAGATGCCTTCTGCTCCATTACAGAAAGCTATTGCTCAGTTCAATAAGCTCGTCGTTTCCGGACTTAAAGACTCTGGCTTGTCATTTGGAGAGGTTAAGATCCTCTCGACACCTCGTCGTTTAACTGCCTATGTAAAGGACGTTGCTGAGGCTACAGAAGAGATTTCCGAGGTCAAGCGTGGTCCTAAGGCAGAGATTGCTTTTGATGCAGAGGGTAAACCAACCAAGGCTGCTGAGGGATTTGCTCGCAAGTGCGGCGTAAACGCTGATGCGCTGACTCGTCGTGTAGACACTGACGGTCATGAGTATGTTTTTGCAGAGCTCAATATTCCTTCAGTTCCTGCTACAAAGATTCTCTCTGAGCTGGCAACTTCTTGGATTGCTGCTCTTGACTGGCCTCGCAGCCAGCGCTGGGGTTCTTTCCATGAGCGCTACGTTCGTCCTGTTCGCTGGCTCTGCGCTCTCTTTGGTTCAGAGATTGTTCCTGTTACGTACGCTGATGTAACTAGCTCAAACACCACCCAGGGCCATCGTGTTCTTGGTCCTGGTTACCATGAGGTAGCAAGTCCAGCTGACTATGAGCAAGTTCTTAAAGACGCTGGCGTTTTGCTTCAGGAGCAGAGAAAAGACGTTATTCTCGCCGGTATCAAAGAGGTAGAGGCTGCTCGTCCGGGCTCTCACGTTGATATGCCAGAGAAGGTCTTTGAGGAGGTCATTAACCTTACTGAGTGGCCTCAGGTTCTTGTGGGTACCTTTGACGAGGAATTCCTTAACGTTCCTTCAGAGATTATTACTGAGTCCATGCTTTCCAACCAGCGCTATTTCCCAATCTATGACGCTGAGGGTAAGCTGACTCGCGAGTTTATTGTGGTTTCTAATGCAGACCCATCTTGTGCTGAGCGCGTCATTGACGGCAACGAGCGTGTTGTTCGTGCTCGCCTCGACGACGCTAAGTTCTTCTTTGAGGAGGACTTGAAGCATACGCTTGACGAGTTTGCTCAGCGCCTTGAGACCGTTGTCTTTCAGGAGAAGCTTGGCACAGTTCTACAGAAGACCCAGCGTATGGAGGCTCTTGCTGCAGAGATTGCGCTCGACGAGACATCCAGCAAGGAAGAGGCAGAGCTTGCTGCTCGAGCTGCTCATCTTGCTAAGGCAGACCTTGTCAGCCAGGCAGTTGTCGAGTTCACCAGCCAGCAGGGCGTCATGGGTGGCTACTACGCAGAGGCAGCTGGCGAGAAGAGCGATGTAGCTGCAGCTATTCGCGAGCACTATCGTCCTCGCTTTGCTGGCGACGAGCTCCCAAGTGGCCAGATTGGTCGCTTTGCAGCTATTGCTGACAAGCTTGATACCATCTGCGGCATCTTTGCTATCAACGAGCCACCAACCGGCTCTTCCGATCCTTACGCTGTTCGTCGTGCAGCAATTGGCGTCATTGCGCTGGTCCGTTCTACCTCCAACCTTGACCTCAAGAAGCTTATTGCAAGCGCTCTGGAGCTTTACCGCCAGCAGGGTCTTGCTGTTGACGAGTCTGTTCAGTCCCAGGTTGAGCAGTACTTTATTGGCCGCCTTGCATCTATTGCTAAGGACGAGAAGATCTCTGCAGATGCTATTGAGGCTGTTAGTGCAATTGGCGTTATCAATCCTGATGAGTTCCTTCAGCGTGCTCGCGCACTTGATGAGGCTCGCCAGAACGAGCCTGAGCTCTTTGAGGATCTTGCTACTGCTTATGCACGTGCAGCTCACCTCAGTGACGCTTCTCTTGGCGTAGAAGTTGATACAGAGCTTCTCACTGAGCCAGAGATGTCATTGCTCGCTGCTTGCGAAGAGGGCCAGAAGCAAGTGGCTGCTGCTCTTGCTGGTGCAGACTATGCTGCTGCTGTTTCTGCACTGTCTCAGCTGCGTGAGCCAATTGATATTTTCTTCGACAAAGTACTTGTCATGGATGAAAATGATACCGTTCGCCGAAATCGTTTACGTCTTTTGAACAAGTTTGCCCAGGTATTTAGTAATGTCGCCGATATTAGTGTGCTTTCTCGCAAGAAGTAGGGTACGCTTAGACTGATAAATGTTTGTATCTTTCTGAATACTTGACTGAAAGGGTTACAGCATGAGCACACTTGATATTGACAACAACTCTCTTGGTGATGGTCTGCCTATCGTCTACGTTTTGTCAGACTCTCGTGGAGAGACCGGTGCCGCAGTAGTTAAGGCTGCTGCTGCTCAGTTTGGCGATGAATCCGTAGAGATTGTAAGGGTTCCAAACATTCATAGCGTTGATGATGTTCGTGCATACTTCAACGAGCATGAAGATGAGAATCGCCCTCGTGCAGTCTTCCACACCTTTGCAGATGGCTCTCTCAGAAGAGAAGGTGACACCAGAATTTGAACCACGTATCTGACTCCAGA
>CAJZGX010000012.1:0-14721 GCA_916048235.1 uncultured Atopobium sp. | reverse complement strand
TGCTCTTCCGATCTCAAGAGACGTTTGATTTCCATGTCCTGACAAAATAATGGAGGTTGGATCAAGCTCTGTCTTGATGCGGTTCAAAGAAGCCTTAAGCGTTTCAAAGTTGCCGCCTGGAAGGTCAGTTCTTCCAGCTGAGCCCTGGAAGAGTGTATCGCCTACAAAAACGGCGCCAGTAGCA
The DNA here is from genome assembly GCA_916048235.1 of uncultured Atopobium sp. GTDB lineage: Bacteria > Actinomycetota > Coriobacteriia > Coriobacteriales > Atopobiaceae > Lancefieldella. The sequence goes on along the minus strand of CAJZGX010000012.1, from coordinate 14,537 downwards.
GTTCCCTCTCCCACCAAAACAATACCGCCAGGAGTGTGACCAGGAGTTTCCATAATCTTGAACTGTGCAGTTCCAACAGAGAGAACATCTCCCTCGTGGAGAAAACCGTCTGGCTCTGGAGCATCATCATAGATCTCGTTTGAGTTATGAGCCCTCTTTGCAAGCTCATTATCTGCTTCGTTGATTAGGTACTGAGCGCCAGGCACAGCAAGCTTCAAAGCCTTAACGCCGCCAACGTGATCAGCATGGCCGTGAGTAGCAACAATGTACTTAAGCTCAAGGTTCAAGAGCTGTGCAGCAATCTCTGCACCCGATGCACCGGCATCAATAATCATGCACTCATTACCAGAAACGTAAATGTAGCAGTTGGTCTCAAGGGGACCTACCTTAAAGACACCAATCTGGTCTTTTGCGTGATGGCAACCACCATGACCGTGATGGCCGCAGCAACCGCCATGACCGTGCTCACCGTGGCCGTGCTCACCATGATGACCGCAGCAGCCGCCGTGTCCGTGCTCTTCGTCGTGGTGATGGCCGCCGCAGGAGCAGCCCTCGTTTTGATTAGCCATAAAGTCTCCTTCTCATCTGATTAGCGCCTTCACCTGGCATAATACGACGAGCGTCGTAGACAGAAGGCACGCGAGTTACAAATGCAAATAAGGTATCAAGCAAGCTGGTATCAGAGATAGAAACCAAGAAACGCATACGTACTACGCCCTGCTCGCCTACTTGTGTAGCAGCAGAAAGAATGTTTGCACCAGCATCAGACAGTGCAACCGTAACGTCCTTAAGAAGGCCCATACGATCCGTTGCCTCAACGACAATCTCTACCCTAAACTCAGTAGCGCCGCTGGCATCCCAAGAAACAGGAATGATACGCTTTGGATCGTTGAGTAGGTCTTTAACGTTAGGGCAATTAGCTCGGTGAACAGAAACTCCGCGACCGCGAGTAATGAAGCCCACGATATCGTCACCTGCAACAGGATTGCAGCAATGCGCCAGATGAACAAGCAGATCTGGATCGCCATTTACCACAACGCCGCAGTTAGACTTTTTAGGACGACTTCCCTTGGCGGTACGAGAAATAACGTAGGAGCGAACCAAAGGCTGATCGTTTGCAATTGCCTTGTTCTTCTCCTGAAGGCGTGCCGCATTACGCTCTTGCTCAGTAACAACCTCGGGATTTTTCTCCTCTAAGATTTCACTCACGCGATTAACAACCTGCTTAGCAGACTGATTACCTGCACCGATACCCGCAAACAGATCATCTACACTGCGATAATCAAACTGCTCGGTGAGCTGATCAAGCGCCTTTACCGTGCGCGTAGCGCTGATGCCATAGCCACGCTTGCGCAGCTCTTTTGCAAGCTCAGAACGGCCGCGTTCGGCATCGTCAGACTTGTTCTCTTGCGAGAAATACTTACGAATCTTTGCACGTGCGGACGGCGTTTTTACCAGCGTCATCCAGTCGCGAGAAGGGCGAGCGTTCTTGTTAGTCAAAATCTCAATGCGGTCACCCATCTGAAGCGTATGTGTAAGCGGAACAACGGAACCGTTAACACGTGCGCCAACACAGTGATTACCAACCTCAGTGTGGACAGCGTAAGCAAAGTCCAGAGGTGTTGAATTGACGCGCAAGCTCATGACCTCGCCTTTTGGCGTGAAAACAAAAATCTCATGCTCAAAGAGGTCAACGCGCAAGTTATCCAAGAACTCGTGGGGATCGTCAATATCGTCTTCAACGGCCCAGTCAAGACTGCGGCGAATCCAGTTGATAGTTGAATCAATAAGCTTGTCTTCAGAGGACATCTTGCCCTTTGAATTGCCTTGCTCCTTATACAGCCAGTGAGCAGCAATACCGTACTCAGATGCCTCGTGCATCTCGGCGGTTCTAATCTGAATCTCAATAGGGCGACCATCAGGGCCAATAACTGTTGTATGTAAGGACTGATAGAGATTTGCCTTTGGAGTTGCAATATAGTCCTTAAAACGACCAGGCATTGGATGCCACAGTGCATGAATAGCACCAAGTGCTGAATAGCAATCGCCTACGTTTTTAGTAATGACGCGCAAGGCGATAAGATCGTAGATGTTGGAGAACTCCCTGCCCTTGCGGACCATCTTTTGATAAATGGACCACAGGTGCTTAGGACGACCCGTAATCTGGAAATCGGTAAGACCAGCAGCATTAAGCTCATCTGTCAGAGTCTTTTTAGCGTTGTTGAGGTCATTCTCTCTTTGTGCACGAGAGTCAGAGACCATGCGAGCAACACGCTGGTACTCCTCTGGTTCAAGCCAGAAGAAAGACAAATCCTCAAGCTCCCACTTAACCGAAGAGATACCCAGACGGTCAGCAAGTGGTGCATACACGTCCATGGTTTCTCGCGCCTTAAACAGACGACGATCCGGTGGAAGTGCTGCCAGCGTACGCATGTTATGAAGGCGGTCGGCAAGCTTAATGATAACAACGCGGATGTCCTTTGACATGGCAAGGAACATTTTGCGCAGGTTAAGCGCTTGTTTCTCGTCCATTGAACTGACTTCGATGGACGTAAGTTTTGTGACGCCGTCAACAAGCTCAGCCACTGACTCACCAAAGCGAGAAGAAATTTCATCTAATGAGGCAGACGTATCTTCTACAGTATCGTGCATAAGGGCAGCGCAGATGGTGTCTTCATCCATATGAAGATCGTGCGCAAGAATAAGGGCCACTTCAACTGGGTGGTTGATATAAGGCTCGCCAGAACGACGACGCTGATCTTTGTGATAGTCAGCAGCAAAGGCATATGCAGCAGCAATCTTTGCCTGAGCTTCCTCAGGTAAATATGTGCGCACGGCTCCCTCAAGCAGGCGGTAATTATCTGCGCCTGGCGCCTTGGCCTCTTTTGTGGTCCTCTCGTCACTCATCAGAGGACTCCCTTCCCCCATCAAACGTTGAACCAATTTCTGGAACGATGGGTTTTGTTATAGCATCTGCCAGCTCGTCTGGTGAAGCAGAAAGTACCCACTGAGCAAATGATTCAAACTCAGTGTGCGCTTTAAGCCCCTCAGCGTAGCGTGCAGACTCCAGCAAGTCCATGTGCGAAGCTTGACTATTGACGGAGATTGTTCGCGTTTGATCAAATCCTTCAATGCTAATAAACCCTAGCTCAGCAAAAACGTCAAGTGCAACACGAACGGTTTGCTCGTCAGCCTTAGATCGCGGGTCAATTTCTAGCGCCATCTGCGCAATATCTTCATCAGTGAGTGCTGAATCAGCTGTCTGAGCACCAAGCTTTGGCTGCAGTGCCGTAAGCGCGCGGTAGACAGCTACCAGGGCTTCTCGCTGTGGTGCATGAGAAGAAAGGATGCGCTCGTTAACGCGCATGTCATGCGCATCAAACAGCATCTGAATTACAGAAGGCTTACCGTCTCTACCTGCGCGTCCGCTCATCTGATTGAAGGCAACGCGACCAAACGGCAGGTGATACAGAACAACCTGGCGAATATCAGAGATATTGACGCCTTCGCCAAATGCACTGGTAGCAATGATGCAACAAACGTCTCCACGCCTAAAAGCACGTTCAACGTTCTTGCGTATCTGAGGTGTTAGGCCCGCATGATAGAACGCAATCTTGTGACCAAGTTCTGGAATACGATGGCGTAGCATACGCGTCAAAGCCTGCGCTTGCTCCCTTGAATTGACGTAGACAACCGTTTTTGTGCCGTCTGACACAAGAGAAAGCAGCGCACATTCCCTATCCTTAGCACCGCGAAGGTCTTTGAGTCCAAGGTTAGTACGAGCCGTTTTATCTTTGTATACATGCTCTGCTTCAATGGAGAGAAGCTCACAGATGTTCTGAGCCGACTTCGTGGTAGCCGTAGCTGTTGTAGCAAGTACCTGCGGACTCCCAAGCATCTTTAGTACCTGTGGCATTTGTGCATAAGCAAGTCTGCCCTCAGAAGCATTCATGCCCACATGATGTGCCTCGTCAAACACTACAAATGAGATGTTTTGCGCTTTGACAAATTGATCAGCGTGGAGCGAGAAGAACTCTGGAGTAGTCAGCACAATATCAAGCTCATTGTCTGCCATGCGAGCAAACAGGTCTTCTCGGCTGGAAAGATCTGTTTCTCCGTTGAGTACCTCGACAGAAATTCCTAGAGGCTCAAAGGTGTTTTTTATGCTTTGAACCTGGTCGTTGATGAGGGCGCGCAGCGGATAGACAAACACGCTCATTTTATGTTGCAGCAGCGCAACACGAGCAGCATGAACCTGGAAGATAAGCGATTTACCTCTACCTGTTGCCATGACAGAGAGACAAGACGTTCCTTGAGAGAGAACCTCTAGTGTTTTCTTTTGCAGAGGCAAGAGCTCTCTTGAACCAATCATGGACGTGACCAGGGTCTGGGTAAGCTCCTCAGAAGAAAGACTCTCCAGCTCACGGCGCTTTTGCTGCGCCTGTTCTTGGGAGGCTTCATCAGCCTCTGTTGCATCTTTGGTAACCACCAGAGGCAAGTCAGCAGCACTGCCAAGAAGATCTGCTTCAATGGGGCCGTCATCTTCATCGGTAAAGTCTCTGTAGAGAATATCCCTGACCATGAGTTTTGGCTTAGTTCTGCCCTGCCAGGTCTCGTTAACTGCTTCAAAAATCAAATCAACAGCTCCGTCATACTCAGCTGCTGCCTCAACATGAGGTGTTCTAAACATGATGGATGAAATTGAAGAAATGCCATTTGAAGCCATAAAGCAAAGATGAGCTCCGCCTGCGCCAACACGTGAGCGATTCTTCATCACTACACCCTTGACGCCAAAGAGCGGCTTTTTATTACCCTGACCAAAAGGTTGCAGTGCCTCAAGGGCGTCAATGGAGTTGATGGTAATTTCATCAAGGTTTACCAGGGCAGTAACTTCTCCTGAAGCCTCAAACTCTTCTTCTGGAAGCTCTGCCATAACCTTTGATAAACGCTTTCTAAATGCGTCAATCTTTGCTGTTTCTACCGTTACGCCAACGGCTCCTTGGTGGCCACCAAAACGGACGGTAAGGTCTGCACACTGTTCAACGGCGTGGAATAAATCAACGGAGCCAACAGAGCGGCCAGAACCGCGAGCAACTCCATCTTGGATGGTAAACAGAATGCAAGGCACGTGATAGCGATTAACAATTCTTGAAGCAACAATGCCCTTTACGCCCTCATGCCAGCCCTCTTTGGCAAGCACAATTGCGTGGCCGCCGTCGTAAATTCCTTTTGCCTGCTCAAGTGCTTCATCGGTAAGCTTTGCCTCAATAGCACGACGCTCGGCATTAATCTCTTCTAACTTGCCGGCAAGAATCGTTGCCTCTTCAGCGTCTTCTGTAAGAAGAAGGTCAAGCGCAATATCAGTAGTACCCATGCGCCCTGCTGCATTAAGGCGAGGAATAATAGAAAACGGCAGATTATCTGCAGATATCTGGGCAATATCTTGACCAGCAACAGCCGCTAGAGCCACAAGACCTGGACGAAGACCTTTCTGGAGACGCTTAACACCTTCAGAAACCAGTGCACGATTCTCTTTGTTGAGCATCATCATGTCAGATAGCGTGCCCAACATAGCAACATCAATGTAATCAAGCCAAAGCTGAGGCTGATCTTGAAGCTGCCCTAAAACCTGCACCAGCTTAAGGGCAACGCCTGCACCAGCAAGTTCTCTAGAAGGACAATCTTCAACAAGCTTTGGATCAGTGACTGGAACACCTTGGGGCACCAGATCTGCGGGCTCATGATGATCGGTAACAACAACATCAATCCCCTGCTGCAAAAGCCAAGCAACCTCTTGAGCAGCAGCAATGCCATTGTCTACCGTAATAATTAAATCTGGCTTCCTATCCTGCAAAACTCTTGCAAGAGCCTCTTTTGAAAGTCCGTATCCCTCACCAAAACGATGCGGAATATACGGCAAAACATCTGCTCCCAATCGACGTAAAGCCAGGGTAAGCAAACACGTTGAGCTCATTCCATCAACATCAAAATCACCAAAAACGGCAATCTTTTTATGCTCAACAATTGCCTTATGAACGTGGGCGGCAACCTCAGCCATTCCAGGAATACACTGTGGATCAAGCCAATCCCTTTGCAAGGATGGCGAGAGAAACTCTTGAGCTGTGGCTACATCAGTGAATCCACGTGCTACTAATACACGAGCAACAAGTGGCGTAACGTGCAATTCTTTTTTAAACAGCGACTCTAGATATACGTCTTGTGTAAGAACACTCCAACGAGTGCTTTTCTCGATGCCGGGCATCATGTCCTCTTTTCTGTGGCGGCAGAGCCAGCCAGGGGCACCTCGGGCGCCCGCGAATGTTTATCTCTTTCATTCTACCCATGTCACCGGACAAAAAATGACTAGCCCACAAATTAGTAAGCTAGTCATAAAAAATTTAAATCAAAGTTGCTTGCGCAGGGCTATCAAGATTTCTTGCACAGCGCTATCAAGAAGACGGGGTTCTCGCCAGGCGAACTTAGAAATCAACCACGCCGTCAGAGTTTTCCCACTCCTCAACAAAATCGCTGTAGGTACCTGCGAGAATTGCTTCTCGCGCCTGACGCATCAGCTCAAGCAAGAAGTAAATGTTATGCATAGAAAGCAGTTGTCCGCCCAGCATCTCGTGCTGTTTGACCAGGTGATTGATGTACGCGCGAGAATAACCACCTGTGCAAACAGGACAGCTGCACTTGGCATCAATAGGACCTGCGTCTGCAAAGTACTTAGCGTTCTTGAGGTTCATGCGACCCTCATGAGAAAATGCGGTACCCATACGTGCGGTGCGCGTTGGAAGTACGCAGTCAAACATATCAATGCCACAAGCAACACCGCGGATAAGCGTGGACGGATTACCAACGCCCATCAGGTAGCGAGGCTTATTACGAGGCATGTAATCGGCGCAAAGTGGCGCCAGCGTCTCAAACATAACCTCGTGAGGCTCTCCAACAGAATAGCCACCAATACCATAACCGGGGAAATCGCCAATGGACTCAAGATGCTCAATGGAGCGCCTTCGCAAATCAAGGTGCATGCCACCCTGAACAATGCCAAAGAGCGCCTGATCAGGACGGGTATGAGCCTTAAAGCACCTCTCGGCCCATGCACTTGAAAGCTCAACACCACGCTCAACTTTTTTGCGCTCGGCAGGATAACCTACGCACTGATCAAGCTGCATAACAATATCTGCGCCGAGGTTCTGAGCAATCTGCATGTTTGTTTCTGGCGTCCAGTACGACCATGCACCGTCGTAATCTACGGCACGGAATTTAACGCCCTCGTCAGAGAGCTTCATGAACTCCTCGTGACTAAAGACCTGGAATCCGCCTGAATCCGTCAGAATTGGTCCATACCACTGCATAAAGTCATGCAAGCCACCCATCTGTGCAACCAGCTCATCTCCTGGGCGCTGAGACAGATGGTACGTATTTGCCAGAATAATTTTGGCGCCAAGGTCACGAACGGTATCGGTCATCAAACCTTTAACGGTTGCCTTAGTACCAACCGGCATGAAAATAGGCGTTGGAATATCACCATGAGGCGTATGGAAGATGCCAGCACGTGCGTGCGTCTTAGGATCTTCGGCGAGAAGTTCGTAGGTAAACCAAGAATCTTCTTTTTTCTCTGCCCAATTTTCTTTATGTACGCAGGAAATTTTGGTGGTAAAACCCTGTGCTTTTTTGGAGCCGTCTGGCATGTAACCTCGATTACAACGTGCGGAGAGCATCAACCAAAGCTGTCTTGCCCTCTGTTTTCTGGTCCTTCATTTTTATCACACGTGCAGGACATCCCGCTACCACAGCGTTTGCTGGAACGTCCTCAACTACCACAGCACCTGCTGCAACAACAGCGCCCTCTCCAACACGAATACCCTCGATAACTACAGCATTTGCGCCGATAAGAACGTTATCTTCAACAATAACTGGCGTAGCAGATGCGGGCTCAACAACACCAGCAAGAACAGTACCAGCACCAATGTGGCAGTTCTTACCAACAGTTGCACGGCCGCCAAGAACAGCACCCATGTCAATCATGGTTCCCTCACCAATAACAGCACCAATATTAATAACAGCACCCATCATAATGACGGCATTGCTGCCAATCTCAACGCGCTCACGAATCAGTGCACCTGGCTCAATACGTGCGTTTACGTCCTTCATGTTCAGCAGAGGAACACCGGAGTTTCGACGGTCATTCTCGATATCAAAATACTCAAATGCGTCTGCATTCTGCTCAACAACGCTCTTGAGCTCGGACCAGTCACCAAAGACTACCTTTGAGGTGCCCTCACCATACACGCGAGAAGAGCCGTAAGACACAGAAGCACCCTCGCGCTCTTTGACGAAGAGCTTAATGGGGGTCTTCTTCTCTGAAGTAGCAATGTAGTTAATAATTTCCTGGGCGTCCATGCGCGTCCTTTCCCAATCAAACAGGTGCTGATCTATAAAGGCCAGCACATGCGGTTATCCAAAAATCAACTCTTCAAAGGTATAAAAACCTGGAGCTTTTGTAAGCAATTTCTCAGCACACGCAACGGCACCGTTCACAAAAATCTGACGTGATGTTGCGCGATGAGTCAGGCAAACTTCCTCATCCTGTCCAAAGAAATGAACCTCATGAGTGCCAGCCACCGTGCCGCCTCTCAGGGCAAACACGCCAATCTCATCTTTGGTACGAGCTCCGCAGAAACCCTCGCGACCAGAAACAACAGGGCGAGTACCCTCTGGGTCAATTGCAGACAGCAGCAGCTTTGCCGTGCCGGACGGAGCGTCAACCTTCTGGTTATGATGCGTCTCCACAATCTCGGTATCCCAGCCGTCAAGCGCCTCAGCAGCCATTGCTACCGCGCGTCTCAACACGGCAACGCCCACCGAATAGTTTGCCGCATGAATCACCGGCACGCTCTCCCCCAGCTGCTTGAGCTCAGAAAGTTGCTCTGGCGAGAAACCCGTTGTGCCAGAAACAAGTGCGCACCCGCGCTCACGCACAAAGCCGACAACAGCATCAAAGGCAGCAACGCCAGAGAAATCCACAACCACATCAGGCGTCTGCTCAACGGCGATCAGCTGATTGATATTCTCGTGACCAAACGCACCAAGTACCTCAAAACCGTGAGCAATTAGGGTTTGCTCAATGAGCTTTCCCATCTTGCCGGTACCAATTACTACTGCACTAGGCATCAAGAAGACCAGCCTTTCTCATAGCGCTTTCAAGCACCTCTGCGTGCTCATCAGTCATCTTCCACAGAGGTAGACGATAATTTTCTTCCATAAATCCCATACGAGCCAAAGCGGCCTTGACTGGAATTGGGTTAACCTCGCAGAAGAGGGCGTGAACCAGGTCAAGATACTGAAGCTGCAGCTCGCGAGCAAGGGAGACCTCACCACGATGCCATGCAGTAACCAGGTCATGAACCATCTTTGGATCAAGGTTAGACCAAACAGAAATAACACCAGAAGCACCAAGGGAAAGCAGTGGCACAATCATGTCGTCATTTCCAGACCACATAGTAAAGTCATCGCTCAGATAACGAGCAACCTTTGTTGCATATGCAATGTCTCCAGATGCCTCTTTAATGCCCCATGCATTTGGATGTGCAGCAAGTCTCTGAACGTTGCGCTCAGAAATAGAGCAGCCCGTTCTGCCAGGAATGTTATACAAAATACAAGGAACATCAACGCGGTCGAGTACATACGAGAAGTGCTGGTAGATGCCCTCTTCGTTACTCTTGTTGTAGTAGGGAGTAATGAGCAGCAGGCCATCAACACCTGCCTTCTCTAGAGCTTCTGCCTTGCGCAAAGACTCAGCAGAAGAGTTGGAGCCAGCACCGCCGATAACAGGAACTCTACCCTGAGCCCTGGCAAGGATTGCCTTAACTACCTCAATGTCCTCCTCATCTGTCATGGTTGAGGACTCGCCAGTAGTACCAAGAGCGAGAATACCGTCAATTCCCTGCTCAATCTGGAAGTCTACAAAGTGCTCAAGTGCCTCAAAGTCAACATTTCCCTGAGCATCAAATGGGGTTACTAAAGCGGTGATTGCACCAGTTACGTTCTTCATGTCCATAGTTTTTCTCGCCCTCTAACGTGTGGTGTTTATAGTTGTTTGTTGCGCAAGATCAGAAAAATCGGAGCCGTCAAATGCAAGTGTTGCAAAGTAATCGGCCTCTGTCTCAGCGCGGCGAATAAGCTGCACGGATCCATCTTCTAGAAGCAGCAGCTCAGCGGAGCGCAGACGGCCATTGTAGTTATAGCCCATCGAGAAACCATGAGCGCCCGTATCATGAATGAACAAGAGGTCACCCACAGCAACCTCTGGGAGCTGGCGGTTCTTTGCAAACTGATCGTTATTCTCGCAAAGTCCACCTACAACGTTATACGTATGAGTTGCAGGGGCATCTTCTTTGCCCATAACGGTGATGTGATGGTAGGCGTCATAGATTGCAGGACGCATAAGGTTTGCCGCACACGCATCTACGCCAAGATAGTGGCGATAGGTCTCTTTTTGGTGCAAAACGCGGGTAACAAGCGCACCAGCGGGACCTAAAAGCCAACGACCAAGCTCGGTGTAAATGGTAACGTCTCCCATACCCGCAGGAACTAAGACCTCTTCAAAGGCTTGCTTTACACCCTGACCAATGGCTAAAACATCAGGCTCAACCTGATCTGGCTCATACGCCACACCAATGCCACCAGAAAGATCAATAAATCCAATGTGGATATCAAGTTCTTTATGCAGCTTAACGGCCAGCTCAAAGAGAATGCGCGCAAGGTTTGGATAGTAATCTTCCTCTTGTGCGTTACTGGCCAGGAAGGCATGAAGGCCAAACTCAGTGACACCTTTGGTCTTAAGATGCGCAAACGTCTGGAATAGCTGCTCTTCTGTCATGCCAAACTTAGCATCATCGGGATTTCCAATAATGCCGTTTTGCGACTCAAAAACGCCACCAGGATTAAGGCGTGCGCACATGACCTGAGGCATGTTGCTTCCCACCGCTTCTTCAAGCGTTGTAAGCATATCGCCACCAGCGTCTAAGTTAATAATGGCTCCCAGCTCATGAGCGCGAGCAAAGTCAAGCACTGTAGTGTCGTTTGACGAGAGCATAATGTTTTGGCCAGAAACACCGCAGGCTTTAGCAAGCGTGAGCTCGGTGGCATTTGCACAGTCACAGCCGCAACCAAGTTCTGCAAGCAACTTAACAATGTATGGATTTGGCGTAGCCTTCACCGCAAAGTACTCTTTAAAACCAGCGTTCCAGCTAAAAGCCTCTTGCAACAGCTTTGCACGACGAACAATCTCTGCCTTGTTATACAGGTGAAATGGCGTTGGATACGTCTTAGTAATTGCCTCTAAGGCATCTGCAGAAACAAACGGTTTCTTACTCAAAGCTCCCCCTCAAATTAGGGGCGCAATACACCGTCAAAGTAGCACCCCCGAAATCTCGGACAGTCTTGCATGTATTTCATACAAGCCCACCTGACAACCACGCCTGATTGCCAAGTTCGGCGAACCTCGCCTCCTTCTGGGGTCACTGCCTGCCGACTAACCCAGAACCCATCGTGCTCGCTCCTCTATTGACAGTAAAACCCTACCACAGAAAGCTCTGTATTTGGGCTAGTTTTGTTCTTCTCGCAAAGTATTAACAAAAGTCTTAAGGCGAGAAAGGCCTTCTGTCAGATTCTTGTCTGAGGCAGCGTAACTAATACGCACGTACCCCTCGGCGCCGAAGAAAACGCCAGGCACCAGTGCAATACCAAACTCCTTGATTGCTCGCTCACAAAACGCCTCAGAATCAAGGGCAAATTCCTTGATTGATGGAAATGCGTAGAAGGCACCTTCTGGCTCTTCAACAGGAAGTTTCATATCTTGAAGCGCAGAAAGTACAATCTGCCTGCGCTTTTGATAGTTTGTGCGCATAGGTGTGACATCGTAAGAAAGTGCATAGAGAGCAGCTGGCTGCAAAAATGAAGGAACAGAAGACACTAACTGAGCGTGAACCTTTCCAATATCTGTCGCAAGCTCGTTAGAAGTGGCAACCCAGCCAAGTCTCCAGCCCGTCATTGCCCATGGTTTGGAGAAACTATTTGTCACAATGCAGCGATCAGACAAATCTGGGTAGAGCTCAACAAAACGTGGAACGTCCTCAACATAGGCAAGCTCTCTATAAACGTCATCACACATCACATAAAAGCCGTGTTCACGGGCAAGATTAGCTACCGCATCAAGTGACTCTTTTGTATAAACACATCCCGTAGGATTGTTAGGAGAAGTCAAAACAATAAGCTTTGTCTTGTCTGAAATTTTTGACTTGAGCTGCTCTGGATCAATCTGGAAATGATTGGTGCTGGTATCAAGCGGCACAACCACACCGCGATTAAGCTGACAGAGTGTTCTGTATACCAAATACGCTGGTTCAGGAATGATAACTTCATCTCCTGGATTCATAAGGGTTAGCATAGTTGCAGAAATGGCTTCCGCAGCTCCCACGGTAACTACAATGCCGTCTGGGCCTACCTTCATACCACGAGCAGACTCCCAGGCAGCAATGGCCTCCCTAAGTTCAAGGGTGCCAACGTTGGGTGGATAATGCGTGTTTCCAGTTGCAAGTTCTCTGTCTACTAAGTTGCAAATAGGAGCTGGAGTGTCTTCTCCCGGCTCTCCAATAGTTAAAGAAATACATCCTGGTGTTGCAGCAGCAAGTGCCGAGAAACGCCTGATACCAGAGGGTTTGAAAAGCTCTAGTGTTGTATTTCTTGATAGCGACATACAAACTCCTCAACATACTTTCAATCCATAATAGTTATCATTTAAATCATACGACACTTGATTGATACGAGGTTCGCATGAAAAGAGTTTTGTCTCTTGGCCTTAAGTTTATTATTGGCCTTCTAAAAAGGGTTCTTGCACCACTTTTCAAATTTGTAGGCGGGCTTATTGTTCTAGCTTTACTGGTTCTTGGTGGATATGCCCTCTACCTGCAGCTTAATTATTATCGCATTCCTGACAATACTCCTGTATCCAATCAAGGTGCTTCTCCTGAGGCTACAACAGTACAGGTAGGCCAAACCTACACAGCTTCGACCTACAACATTGGCTTTGGTGCTTACACCCCTGATTACACCTTCTTTATGGATGAAAGCATTATGCAGGATGGTACACGTACCGTGGGAACTCACGGCCGTGCTGTCAGCAGAAACTCCGTGCTTTACACCACAAACGGTGCCCTAAACACCGTTTCTTCTCTGAATGGCGGTACAGCCCCTGACTTTATTCTTTTCCAAGAGATTGATACTTCATCTGACAGAAGTTGGCATGTGAATCAAGTTTCTGAAGCAGAGAGCCGCTTTGGTTCCTACGCATCATATTTTGCACAGAACTTCCACACCGCGTTTCTCGCCTATCCACTTACGGAGTTCCACGGAACCTCCAACTCGGGAATTCTGACGCTTTCAAACGTACTTGCTTCAAGCGCAACTCGTCGTACCTACCCCATTGACGAGTCGTTCCCAACAAAATTCTTTGACCTAGACCGTTGCTTTATGATTACACGCTACCCTACCAGCGATGGTCATGAGCTGGTACTTATTAACAGCCACATGTCTGCTTATGACAAAGGTGGCACCAGTCGCGCGCAGCAGCTTGCACTTCTGACCAAAATAATGTCTGAGGAGCGCGCTAAGGGCAATTACGTTATTGCGGGTGGCGACTGGAACCATGCCATTTTGGGCTCGCTTACACTCTATCCTTCTGTTCAGCAGATACCAGATTGGGTAGCAGAACTCAAAGATTCTGATTTGCCAGAAGGTTTTAGCGTTGTAGCTCCAGACAACCTTACCGACGTTCCTACCTGCCGCGGAGATGACATTCCATACGAGAAGGACAAGACATACACCACCACAGTTGATGGCTGGATTGTCTCGGATAACGTTGTTGCAACCGCCAGAAACATTGACACGCAATTTGCCTATTCTGATCACAATCCGGTTCTGCTGTCATTTACCCTAAAGAGCGCAGAATAGGGTTATCTTCCCTTCGATATATTCATATTATGTGCGTGTTGTACCTATAATACGCACATAATTATTGACTTCACAGTCTTTATCTTGTATAACAAAACTACAAGAAAGGCGGGTAATCATGGCAAAAGTAAGCACAAATATAAATTTGGATCCAACCCTTAAAAAGAATGCTCAGGAGCTTCTCAGAGATTTAGGCATGGATCTTACTACTGCTATTACCATTTTTCTTCGTCAGACTGTTCGTGAGCAGGGAATCCCTTTTGAAATCAAGCGAGAAATTCCTAATGCTCAAACTATAGAGGCTCTTAATGAATACACCAACATGAAAGAGCATCCAGAAAATTACAAGCACTATGCCTCATTCTCCGACGCAATGTCGGAGGTCCTAGATGCTTGAAATTGTTCTCTCTAATCAATTTAAAAAAGACATTAAAACTAAAGAATAATTTCTGTTTTGTTGTAACCACAACAAAAGCTACATGGAAGTCCTGTCACACTTTGGGTATAAAGTAAGCCGC
>CAJZGX010000011.1:0-14799 GCA_916048235.1 uncultured Atopobium sp. | reverse complement strand
AAGAACTACCAATAATGACAGACCTTTTATAAATCTTTTTCTACGCTGCATCATCTGTCACCTCACTAGAACTGCTTGTAGCGACTGAAGTAAAAGTAATAACTAGGTAGCTCTAATGATATTCCGTGCGAGTATGCTTTAGCAGTTCATCTGTCGGTTAATGGCTATATTTCAGCGATGAATGAAAAAAATAAGAATGGCATCTTAATACGTCATAGCTGCCATTCTTATTACAAATAACTCTATCGCTTGATTTGGTTTTAGAGATTGTGCTTCTTCATCCTTTGCTCAAAGAGCTCGTTGATAATCTTTGCCATCTCTTCAACTTGTTGTGCACTAGGTTCATCCTCAAATGCAGTGTAAAGCTCTGGATACTCCCGAGCAATATACTCACAAGACTTACCTGTTGCGTGTCCACGAACAAAGAACGGAATACGCTTAATGTATTCTGGATTCACGAGCGCCAAGATCTTCTCGTCTGCTGTTTTACTCATGAGTTCCTCCCCTTGCATCTAACTTCTCATGTACAGTCATAGAGGATTCTTCCCAAGCTTTAAGCTCTTCATAAATAGTTTCTGCTAAGTTCACAGAAACACCTTTTACCTGAGAGATGTCCTCAACACTTGCAGCTTTCAAACGCTTAAAAGAGCCAAAATGACGCATGATATCTTTTTTGCGTTTAGGCCCTACACCAGGGATTTCATCCAGAATAGAGACAGTCATTGCCTTATCTCTAAGCTCACGATGGAAGGTAATCGCAAAACGGTGAGATTCGTCACGGACTTGCTTAATAAGGTACAAAGAAGCAGATCCCGTAGGCAACACAATTGGTGTGTCGTCCCAAGGCACAAAGACTTCCTCATCAGACTTAGCAAGGCCGCAGACAGGAATGTCTAAGCCCAGTTCATTGAGCTGATTGATGGCAGCGGTCAGCTGAGGTTTACCACCATCAACCACCAACAAATCAGGTCGTGAGCCAAAGCGCTCATCCGCCATACGCTCTGGACTATACCTTCTGCCCAGGACCTCTGTCATTGAAACAAAGTCGTTTGCTTCATCAAGCTCAGCGCGGATCTTAAAGCGTCGATACTGGCTTTTATCAGCCTTTCCGTTAGTAAAGACCACCATCGATGCAACGGTAAAATTGCCGTGAAGTGTGGAAATATCAAAGCACTCAATGCGCAGCGGCGGCGCGTCAAGCGCAAGTGCGCTTTCAAGCTGAAGAAGTGCCTGGTTAGTACGGTCGTCAGCATAGCCCGTGCGAATCATATGGCGCATCAGCGCATGACGAGCGTTAGCGGAAGCCATCTGAAGAAGACGGAACTTCTCGCCACGTTGTGGGTGGTGAAGCACGCAGTTGTGGCCTCGTTTTTGTGTCAACCACTCGGACAAAACCTCTGCATCGAGAAGATCGATGGGCAGGTTAACCTCTGCGGGAATGTCAGCGGTTTCGTCGTAGTAGCGCTTCAGGAAGCCCGAGACCAGCTCTTCCTCAGAAACGTCCAAGCCCTTGTCCAGGATAAACTCAACTGAGCGAATGGTACGGCCTTCTCGCACAACAAACACGCAGGCGGCGGAGATAGTTTCTTCTCGGTAAATGCCAATGAGGTCAATGTTGACCGAGGTAGGAAATGTGACTTGCTGACGGTCATCAAGATCAGAGAGTGAAGTCAGACGGGACTTGAGCCGAGCTGCCTTCTCAAAATCCAGGTCAGCGGCAGCTTCTTGCATCTGGTCTTTGAGCTCAGAAACAATCTCAGAGCGATTTCCGCGGAGGAAGTTCTCTACCTGCCTGACGTTCTTTGCATAGGAAACGGTATCAATGGCGCCCACGCACACACCAGGACCTTTGCCTACGTGGTAGTCAAAACAGGGACGCCCCTTCTTTGCCAGCAGCAAGTTAGCAACAGCCGCCCCATCAGGGTCTTTTTCAAGCAAACGCTTGGCGCGTTTCCACTCCACGCACGTAGCGGAGCAGATAGGCACTACTTTTCTGAGCGTCTCAATAGTTTGGCGCGCAGCGTAAGAATCAGTGTAGGGACCAAAATAGCGTGTACCCTTCTTGTGTTTCTCGCGCGTGTACTTAATTGCTGGGAAGGTATCCGACTCGGTAATGGCAATGTAGGGATAGCTTTTATCGTCTTTAAAGTCTACGTTGAAGTACGGGCGATACTGAGCAATAAGATTGCGCTCCAGCACCAATGCCTCGTGCTCGTTTTCTACCACAATGTAGTCAAAACTGCGCACGACCTGCATCATCAGAGGAATCTTGGCACGATCATCTTGTAGCGTAACGTACTGCCTCATGCGAGCACGCAGGTTTTTAGCTTTGCCTACATAGATAACCTTGCCGGAACCATCTTTCCAGAGGTAACAACCTGGATTAGTAGGAACCTGATCAACCTGTTCTCTGATGGATACCAGGTCATCTGAGGGCTCAGAAGAAAACGACGGCGCAAGTCCTGGCGCGCCCGAAGGCACGTAGTTGGGGTCAAGGTTGTTCTGAGAGCTATCTTTACCGCTTTGTGCACCGCTTCTGGCCATGCTATGACCTTACGCGAGAAACCAGTGAACGAAGCATGGCGGACTCTGGTGATTTAAAGAGGATTGCCAAGCCGTAGGTAACCAAAACAGCTGGAATACCTGCAAAGATGCAATACAGCACGCCGTAAAGTGCTCGTCCATCTGGTGCGCCAATAACAGCGCGCAGACCCACCATAATCAGAAGTGCCGCAGCTGATCCTGCGAGGCCAAAAAGAATTGAGCGGACAAACGCAAACACCATGGACGTAAGTCCAATCTGACCAAGGTGCTTACGCAGGCTAATCAACATAATGGTGTCAATGACCACATAGAAGATGGCCGAGGTAGTTGCTACAAACATCATGCCAAAGTGAGAAGTACCCACCAGCAGCACCAAAACCTGCACGACAGAACCGAGTGTTGCCGAAACAGCATAAAGTGTCATGCGACGCATAGCAGAACAGACTTTTTGCAGGTACATGCCAATGCCATAGAGAGGCAAAGCAAGCGACTGACCAATCAAGAATTGCTGGGTTAGCAGCAGCTGATCTTCAGTGAACTTGCTTGCTCCAATAATAGAGACAAGGGGCATCGAGAAAATCATCAGATACATCATGAACGGCACGGTAAAGAAAAGAATCTGGTTGATACCGTGCTTGAAGTCCTTCTTGAACTGGTCCATATTCTCTTTTGCCCAGCTATCGGACAGCTCCGTAAAGAGGGCTGTGGTAATAGGCACCGTCAAAATGGAATATGGCAGCGTGTACCAAAGACGAGCGTACGCCGCAACGGAAGCGCCCGATGCAGAAACACTGAGCTGCGAGCTTGTCTGCACCGACATAGTTACAAACGTGGCAACCACAACAATCAGAGCAGGCGCGCCAATCTTGAGCGTCTCTTTAAGTGCGGGGTCTTTGAGGTTAATTCTCCACGAGAGCTTAATCCCCTTGCGCTTAAGTGACGGTACTTGAATCAGAACCTGAATCAAAACGCCCAGAGGATTTCCCAGCGCAAGAATAAGAAGACCCAGCTCAGGATTAGTGTTGGCCAAGAAAGCATACGCAAAGAACGATGCCGTAGTCACAAAGTTATTAAAAATAGGAGCCGCAGCTGGCCAGAGGTAGTCTCGCTCTGCATTCAAAACACCAGAGAAAATGGTGGAGAAGCAATACAGCATAACCTCGATGACAAAGAACCTAAAGAAGTACACTGCCAGCGTTGGATCAAAATCAGCACCTGCCGAGAAGGACTGTGTATACACCACTTCTGCGGCAAAGAAGAAACCTAAAACGGCAACAAGACCTGTTGCGACAACAACAATGGAAAGCAGGTTGGAGGTATAGGCGTTTGCCTCATCCTGTCCAACCTTCTTCTTAATAGAGAGATATACCGGCAAGAAAGCTGTAGTGAGCATTCCTGCACCAACAAGCTCATAGAGCTGGTCAGGAAGGGTGTTTGCAATGGAATAGCAGCTTGCAAGAACGGTAGCACCCATAGCAAATGCCTGAGCCCAGGTTCTTAAAAAGCCCGTAATACGGCTAATCAGAACAAGCACACTCATCATAGAGGTAGAACGACTTAGGTCTTTTTGTTTAGAGACATCCTCTTCATCAGAAGAAGCCTCTTCACTATTAGAATTACCTGCGTCGAAGTTGCCGTCTGACACAGAGCTGTTGTCTGCCCCAGAGTCATCCTCTTCAGCAGCAACTTCCTCGAGCTTCTGGCTCACAATCTGCTCAAACGCCTCATCCTCAATTGGTTGATGAAACGTCTCTGGGACAACAATGTTGTCCACTACAGGAGGCTCTTCAAAGGTCTGATCAAGAGCCTTGCTCAGAGTTTCTTCAGATAAGGTTCCATCAGAAGACTCTGCTGAAAGTCGCATATGTTTGGGCTGATATGCCACTAGTGCACCTCGCGAACAATATCTGCAAACGTAGCCGATACAAATGAAGCCAAATCTTCTGGAGAAAGCGTCAAACTGAGTCCGCGTTTTCCACCAGAGATATGGATGAGCTCAAAAAGCTGAGCAGTCTCGTCAATTATAGTGGGAAACTGCTTCTTCATACCAACGGGAGTGCAACCCCCACGCACATAGCCTGTTAAACCCTCAAGCTCTTTAACAGGCAGCATGGAAAGGTTCTTTTGGCCGGATGAAACTGCAGCCTTCTTAAGATCAAGCTCTTGATCTACAGGAATGCAGCACACCACATGCTCTCCACTTGAAGACACGCAGACAAGTGTTTTGAACGCAGCGTCTGGATCTTCTCCAAGCATCTCTGCAATATGAGTTCCCAACTCACCAGAAGGAACGTCTTCATCCACCTCGTAAGATTGGAACTCGTAAGCAATGCCGGCAGCATCAAGCTCCCTCATGGCATTTGTCTTTTGAACCTTTGCCGTTTTTCTCGCCATGTTATGCGCGCTTCTTCTGAGCTTTTTTCTCTGCAGCTAGACGTGCGTTATCGCGGTCAAGAATTTCTTTAAGGAACTTGCCGGTGTGACTTTCTGGAGTTGCCGCAACCTTTTCTGGCGTACCGGAAACAACCACCGTTCCTCCGCCGTCGCCACCCTCTGGACCCATATCAATAATACGGTCAGCCATCTTAATGACATCCAAGTTGTGTTCAATAACAAGAACGGTGTTACCCGCATCAACAAGACGCTCAAGAACAACAATAAGCTGTCTGACATCCTCAAAATGAAGGCCAGTTGTTGGCTCGTCCAGAATATAAAGAGTTT
This sequence comes from uncultured Atopobium sp., assembly GCA_916048235.1. GTDB lineage: Bacteria > Actinomycetota > Coriobacteriia > Coriobacteriales > Atopobiaceae > Lancefieldella. Next base: position 9,534 of record CAJZGX010000011.1, on the reverse strand, counting down.
TACCAGTCTGCTGACGGTGAAGCTCTTTTGCAAGCTTAACGCGCTGCGCCTCGCCACCAGAGAGCGTAGTTGCAGGCTGGCCAAGATGAATATAGCCAAGACCCACATCGTGAAGAGTCTGCAGCTTGTTCTTAATGCGAGGAATATTTGCAAAAAACGCTAGCGCCTCATGAACGGTCATGTCAAGGACATCAGAGACAGACTTGCCGTGATAGAGAATCTCGAGCGTCTCACGGTTGTAGCGCTTACCGTGGCAGACCTCGCAAGGAACATAGACGTCAGGCAGGAAGTTCATCTCAATCTTGATCTGGCCGTCGCCCTTACAAGCCTCGCAGCGGCCTCCCTGGACGTTAAACGAGAAACGACCAGCTGAGTAGCCACGTGCGCGGGATTCTGGAACTGAAGCATACAGTGCACGCAGGTCATCCCAAAGGCCAATATAGGTTGCTGGATTAGAACGAGGTGTTCTTCCAATAGGACTCTGGTCAATATCAATGACCTTATCGATAAGATCGACGCCTTCAAGCTTTTTATACTCTCCCACCACACGCTTTGAATGCTGAACGGCATTGGTAAGCGCGGGCGCAAGGGTGTCGGTAACCAAAGAAGACTTACCAGAGCCAGAAACACCTGTGACTACTGTCAATGTGCCCAGCTCGATAGCGGCGGAAACGTTCTTAAGGTTGTTAGCGCTTGCTCCTGTAATCTTTATTTTTCCGCGACCAGGCTTACGACGAGCCTCTGGCAGCCTAATCTGCTTCTTTCCCGTGAGATACGCACCTGTGATGGAATCAGGGTTTTCAACAATCTCTTCTGGAGTGCCAGCAGCAACAACGTGACCACCAAGCTCACCGGCGCCGGGACCCATGTCAATAACGTAGTCAGCTGCACGAATGGTATCTTCATCGTGCTCGACAACAAGTACGGTATTACCGCGGTCTCTGAGCTGCTTGAGGGTCTCAATAAGACGGTTGTTGTCTCTTTGATGCAGACCAATAGAAGGCTCGTCCAGAATATAAAGGACGCCCATAAGACCAGCGCCAATCTGAGTTGCCAAACGTATACGCTGGGCTTCTCCACCAGAAAGCGATGCTGCTGCGCGAGAAAGCGTGAGGTAATCCAAGCCAACGTTTACCAAGAACTGTAGCCTTGCCACAATCTCTTTAACAATAGGACCTGCAATAACCTTCTGACGATCAGTAATAGTCAGCTGCTTGAAGAACTGGAGCGACTCTTTACAGGAAAGTTCACAAACCTCCCAGATGTTTTTCTCGCCAACCGTAACAGAAAGAATTTCTGGCTTTAAGCGAGCTCCGTGACAGGTTGTACAAGGCATCTCACGAATGTACTTCTCAAGATGCGTCTTCATATTTTCTGACGTGGTCTCTTGATACTTGTCAAAAAGAATCTTTCTGACACCAGAGAACGTGGTAAACCAGTGTGTATTGCGGCCGTCTCGCGTTTTGTAGTCGACGCGAATCTTAGTTGAACCAAGGCCACCGAGAAGGGCGTCTTGCACCTTCTTAGGCAGCTTGTTCCAAGGCGTTGTATCAGACACGTCAAAATGCTTGCAGACTGCAGACAAAATCTGAGGATAGTAGTTTGAATGGCCAAAGAGACTTCCAAAAACACCTTCAGAAACAGACAGCTTTGGATCAGCAATGAGTGCTGCTGCATCAATAATTTTACGAGTTCCTAGGCCGTCGCAGTCAGGACAGGCGCCGTAAGGAGCGTTGAAGGAAAAATCACGAGGCTGCAGATCATCCATGGAGTGACCGTGAATAGGACAAGCAAGCGCCAGTGAATACTGCAGGAGTTCTTCTGGCATAGTCTCTGGATTAGATTTATCAGCCAGAAGCAATATGCCTACCTTGCCCTGGGCAAGCTTAGTTGCCTGCTCAACGCCTTCAACAATGCGACCCAAAGAATCAGGACGGATGACAATACGATCAACGACAACCTCAATATCGTGCTTGAGGGTCTTTCCTAGCGTAATTTCTTCATCAAGCTCACGCACAACGCCGTCAACACGAACGCGAGAAAATCCTTCTTTGCGCAGGTCTTCAAAGAGCTTGACGTACTCGCCCTTGCGACCTAAAACAACAGGAGCTAGGACATAGGCTCTACGTCCCTGACCAGCCTCGAGAATTTTATCGGCAACTTGATCTGTTGTCTGGCGCTCAATAACGCGACCGCACTCAGGGCAGTGAGGAGTACCCATGCGAGCATACAAAAGGCGCAGATAGTCGTAGATTTCTGTAACGGTACCTACGGTAGAGCGAGGATTTCTAGAAGTTGTCTTCTGATCGATGGACACCGCTGGAGAAAGACCGTCAATAGAGTCAAGATCTGGCTTATCCATCTGTCCCAAGAACTGACGGGCATAGCTGGACAAGGACTCAACGTAGCGGCGCTGTCCCTCTGCGTAAATGGTGTCAAAGGCAAGACTTGACTTGCCCGAACCAGAAAGTCCCGTAATAACTACCAGCTGATCACGAGGGATATCAATATCAATGTCTTGCAGGTTGTGCTCTCGTGCACCACGGATAGCAATTTTGCTTGAAGCCATAGTTCCTCACATAACCAGTTTGACATGCGCATTTCTTTTATGCGCCTACTGCCAAACAACAGAAAACAACATCAGTACACAGATGTGATTTGTGCGTACTGATGTTCTAGTATACCCAAGATAGTGCCGCCAAAACACGGCAAGCGCGCTTCCCTATTTAATGCGAACCTTCATCACAGCTTTTTTGAGCTTTGAGCCAGATTTCTCCAGCGTACAGCCTGGTTTGTGAGCATCAGATGGAGGTGTCACTAGAAAATCACCAGCGTGCAAGGTAACCCATGTCTCTTCTCCAGGATTGGTGTAAGCACCAAAATCAGCATCAAAATTAAATTCACCCTTAAGAACACACTGCTCAAGAGGGGCAACAGCGATGCTTTCGGAGCCAGAAATAACCACATGAATATCAGCGTAAATCTTATGAGCCTCATAGTCCTTCTCGCCAGGAAGAGCGGGCTCAAACTCCATGACGTTCACAAAAACGTTATCTCCATCAATTTCTGTTTTGCCCAAAGGCAGCTCATCCAGATTGTGGGTTGCTAGAAACTTCGCAGCACAGGCCATATATTTCTGACCAAAGTCATTCTCAGATAAATTCTTAATTGACGAGAAAATCATGTGAACCTCCTACGTTCAGCTAAAGTGCGCCGAAAAGATTATAGCTATCTCGTTTGCCATAAACTTCTATGGGTAGAATTAAGTAGTTACTGCATACAACTGCTACATAAGGAGAGACATGGCAGACGTAGATATTGATCGCGAGGCGCTTCGTAAAGAAATTGACGCCGCACTTCACGGTAAAAAGAAAGAGCCACAGCCACCTGCCGGCTTTGAACTCAATCAACACTCAAGCGTTAAGCACGTTATTGGCGTTGTTTCTGGCAAAGGTGGTGTTGGTAAGTCCTTTGTCACCGGCATTCTTGCTACTAACCTTGCTCGCGCAGGTAAGCGCGTTGGTATTCTTGACGGCGATATTACCGGACCTTCAATTCCTCGTATGTTTGGCATCTCTGATGAGCGCTCTTACGGCGTTGAAGAGCAGCTTATTCCTATCGAGGACGCAAACGGTATCAAGATTATGAGCGCTAACCTGGTGCTTCAAAACGAGACCGATCCTGTTCTCTGGAGAGGCCCCGTTGTTGCTGGTGCTATCCAACAGTTCTACAGCCAGTGCAACTGGGGTGACCTTGATTACCTACTCATCGACATGCCTCCAGGAACGGGCGATGTTGCACTGACCGTATTTCAGTCCCTTCCTGTTGAGGGTGTTGTGATTGTTTCTTCTCCACAAGATCTTGTTCAGATGGTTGTGGGCAAGGCAGTGCGCATGGCAGAAATGATGCATGTACCTGTACTTGGTTTGATTGAGAACATGGCATATATCACCTGCCCTCACTGTGATGAGCGCATTGAGCCTTACGGTCCATCAAAGCTTGCCGAGACCGCAGCAGCATTTAACCTCAAGCCTTTGGGACAGCTTCCTATGGATGCAACCTTTGCGCAGATTGCCGATAAGGGAACCTTTAGTACCGAGCTTCCTGAAGGTCTTGTTCCTGACGCTACACAAAGCGTTCTTGATCTGTAAGCCCTAGAAGCTGGTACTTACACAACACAAAAGGTAGTTCTTACTATGGCTCAATCAACGCGCATTAAAGAACGACAAGCAGCACAGGCTCAGCGTATTAAGCAAGCTCAGGCATTTCTGGTGCCAGACAACATTGATGTAGCTGTGCTCGGAGGTGGCGCAGCAGGACTCTGCGCTGCCATCACTGCTGCTGAGGCTCTTGGTGCCAACAAGCGCGTTGTCGTCTTTGAAAAAGCACTAGAGAGTGGCAGAACTATCCTGGCAACAGGCGGAGGTCGCTGTAACTTTACCAATGCTGATTTGAGCTTTGAGAATTTCTCTCATCCAGAGTTTGTCCAGGCTGTTTGCAGGGATAAGGACACCTTCCTTGCAGACATTCTCTCTTTCTTTAGGTCCAGCGGTCTTGCGTGGGCAACTGAAGACGAGGGCAGAATGTACCCGCTTACCAGGCAAGCAAGCTCCATCCAGTCACTTTTGCTCAGACGTGCCCAAAAAGCTGGTGTCCAATTTGCCCTGGGACGAGAAGTAACATCAGTCAAACCCCAACACAACAGCTTCATCGTTGCCTTCAAAGAATGCTTTGCTGGCGAGAAAACCCACAAGGTCCACGCATCATCGGTAGTTCTAGCCACTGGTGGACTCACAACCACAAAACTTGCTGAAAGCCTTCAGTTGCAGACCACTTCACTGCGACCTGGGCTCTGCGCGCTCACCTGTACCCCTGAGCCTCCTGCAAGCCTGGATGGCAAACGTGTCCGTGCGCATGCAGCTCTTTTGAGAGATGGCAATGTCCTTAAACAGGAATCAGGCGAGCTACTCTTAAGGTCCTTTGGACTCTCGGGCATCATGATTTTTAACTTGTCCCGCACCGCTCTTCCAGGTGATGTGCTTGAAATTGACCTTCTCCCCCAGCTTACAAAAGAAGAGGCTTCAGCAGCTGTAGAAGCTCATACCACCGACGGTCTTCTCGACCCACAGATTGCTGCTTACCTGGGTGCTCATGACTCAGTTGAAGCCACTGTTGTCAAAGCTCACAAAATAACTTTTACCGTTACCGGTACATCCTCCAAAGTTGTTCCACAGGTCTGTGTTGGTGGTATTTCCGTTGAGCAGGTGAGTACAAACACACTTGAGGCGTACAACATTCCTGGTCTGTTTATTGCAGGAGAAGCTCTTGATATTGATGCTCAATGTGGAGGTTTTAACCTCTCGTGGGCGTGGAAGAGCGGTATGATCGCCGGTCTGGCTGCTGCAAAAAGTGCTGGTCAGAATTGTGAATCTTTGGAAGAGGACAACTAACATGCTGGAAGTATCAAACATTAAAGTTCATGTTGCGCCTCTTCGTAAGCATCCCGCTAAAGAATCAAAGGTAGGGTTTGACGCGTTGCTTCGCGCTCTCCGAGTCTCTGCAGATGAGGTTACCTCATATGAGCTGCATAAACGCTCAATTGATGCGCGTAAAAGAAACGATATTGTTCTTATCCTCACTTACCACGTACACCTTAAAGGTGGGCCTGCAGCGGAACAAAAACTCCTTAACAAGATTCAAGGCAAACCTGCGGCAAAGCACATTAAACTTGCTGAGCCAAATACTTTTACGCTTCCCAAAGTGAAGCAACCTGCTCCTTCAGAGAATCGTCCCGTTGTTGTAGGAGCGGGATGTGCGGGCTTGTTCTGTGCACTGACGCTTGCCAAGGCTGGTCTTAATCCCCTGCTTATTGAGCGCGGAGATGATGCAGCACGAAGAACTGCAGCGGTAGAGCATCATAACCAAACGGGTCAGCTCGATATTGAGAGCAACATCCAATTTGGTCTTGGTGGTGCTGGTACATTCTCTGACGGCAAGCTCAACACGGGTACCAAAAGTGCTTCTCACCGTTTTATTCTTGAGACTTTTGTAAAAGCAGGTGCACAGAAAAACATTTTATGGGATGCAAAACCCCACGTAGGAAGTGATGTTCTTCCCGCTGTTGTGACCAACATTGTCACAATGATTGAAGAGGCGGGTGGAACCGTTACATTTAGGACAAAACTCGCCTCCCTAGAGCCAGCCTCAGATGGCTCTCTTTCTGCAATTCAGGTTGAAAGAACCACTCCAGACGGTTCAGTTCAAACTGAAACCATACAGACTCGCACAATGATTCTTGCGACTGGCCACTCAAGTAGAGACACGTATGTCATGCTCAAAGACAAAGGTATTTCTATGGAGAGAAAAACCTTTGCTATGGGTGTGCGAATTGAGCATCTTCAGTCTCAAATCAATAAATCGTTGTACGGTCCCGAGGCAACCAATCCTGTACTAGGAGCGGCACCCTACAAGCTTTCTGTTCACCTTCCCTCTGGTAGAAGCGCCTTCTCGTTCTGTATGTGTCCTGGTGGCTATGTTGTTTCTGCAGCGAGCGAGAAGGACGGCGTAGTCACAAATGGCATGAGCCTATCTGACCGCGCAGGACAAAACGCTAACTCTGGTCTCTTGGCTAACGTCTATCCAGACGATCTTCCAGGAGACGACGTACTTGCTGGCATTGAGCTGCAACGCTCTTGTGAGCAAGCGGCTTTTAAAGCAGGTGGCGGCTCTTATGTTGCTCCTGCTCAGCTAGTTGGTGACTTTCTAAACAAGAAAGCTTCTACTGGACCGCGTTCGGTAAAACCAACGTATCCGTGTGGTGTTACCTGGACCTCACTTGAAGACTGTCTGCCTCCCTACATCCTACAAACCTTGCGAGAAGCCCTTCCAATTATGGACAAAAAGCTTCATGGCTTTGCTCATCCCGATGCTGTGCTTACGGGTGTTGAAACAAGATCAAGCTCTCCTGTAAGAATTACTCGCGATGAAACAGGGCAGAGCATTAACACACCAGGAATATGGCCTGTAGGTGAAGGAGCTGGCTATGCGGGCGGCATTATGAGTGCTGCTGCAGATGGCATTAGAATGGCTGAGCTTGTAGTAGAGCACTACAACAACGCTTAGTGCTTGCCTCTATAACGTCTGCGAGTTGCGTGAGCACTGCCCTTTCTAGCTCCTGTTTTAAGCCTCTTGATAACATCATCTGAGGTAGTGCCTTCAAGCTGGCTTCTAATGGCTACAATCTGATCTCTGAGCTCTGCTGCATGTTCATAATCCATTGACGCAGAAGCTTCTGCCATCTCTGCTTCCATACCAGAAAGCATAGCCTCAACCTCTGAGCGCGGAAGATTTTGAAGCTCCTCAGCAAGCAATTCTGCAGGCATCTCAAGAATTGATTCTTGCTGTTCTTCAAGCGAATCTTCGTCATCAGAGGCGGTATAGAACTCTCCGTTTTTGCGCTTACGCTTATCAACGTTTTCTGAAGCTTCAGCAATAAAGCCTGCAATATCCGTAATGGATTTCTTAACGGTCTTAGGTACAATACCGTGCTCTTTGTTAAACGCTTCCTGAATTTCTCGGCGTCTTTTTGTCTCATCTATAGCAATACGCATAGAATCAGTGATTTTATCGGCATACATGATGACCTGGCCAGAAGCGTTTCTTGCCGCTCTACCCATAGTCTGAATAAGAGACCTTCTGTTTCTTAAGAAGCCCTCTTTATCTGCATCAAGAATTGCCACGAGAGAAACCTCTGGAATATCAAGTCCTTCTCGCAAAAGGTTGATTCCAACAAGCACGTCAATCTTTCCCTGACGCAAATCTCTAATGATTTCTACGCGGTCAAGCGTAGCGGTATCCGAGTGCATATAATTGACTTTAATGCCCTCATCTAGCAGGTGATCTGTAAGATCTTCTGCCATTCTTTTAGTAAGCGTAGTAACAAGAACGCGCTCTTTTTTTGCCACTCTCTCTTTGACCTCTGAAATAAGATCATCAATCTGACCTCTTACTGGCCTGACATCAATCTTTGGATCTAGGAGGCCAGTTGGACGAATAATCTGCTCAACCTGTTGCTGGGCAACCGTCTCTTCGTAGTCTCCAGGAGTTGCAGAGACGTAAATAAACTGTGGAATACGTCCCTCAAATTCGTCAAATCTGAGCGGTCTGTTATCAAGTGCAGAAGGAAGTCTAAATCCGTGATCTACCAGCGTAACTTTACGAGACCTATCGCCCTCATACATACCTCTAATTTGAGGAACAGTAACGTGTGACTCATCGATAATACAAATCATGTCTTTAGGGAAATAATCAATGAGCGTATAGGGAGGCTCACCGGGAGCACGCCCATCTAAATGGCGCGAGTAGTTCTCAATACCATTGCAATAACCCATAGTCTCAAGCATCTCTAAGTCATAGTTTGTCCTCTGAGCAAGACGCTGAGCTTCTAGCAATTTATCGTTTTCTTTAAGCTCTTTAACACGAGCTTCCATCTCTTCCGAGATGGTTGTAAGAGCATGGGTAATCTTTGGACGCTCAGTAACGTAGTGAGATGCTGGCCAAATTGGAATAGCATCAAACTCTCTCAGCACTTCTCCCGTTACATTGCTAACCTCTGAAATACTTTCTACTTCATCACCAAAGAACTCAATACGCAGCGGATTTTCTGCATACGGCGGGAACACATCAACAACGTCTCCACGCACCCTAAACATACCGCGCTGCAGGTCGTAATCATTTCTATCGTACTGAACATCAATAAGATCTTTAATAAAATCATCACGCTCAAGAGGAACAGATTTATCTACATTAGGTGCAAGACCTGCATAATCTTGAGGGCTACCAATACCGTAAATACACGATACAGATGCAACTACAATGACATCTCGTCTAGATAGAAGCGATGAAGTTGCCTGGTGACGGAGCTTCTCTACCTCTTCATTGATGGAAGCATCTTTTTCTATGTACGTATCAGACTGCGGAACATATGCCTCTGGCTGGTAGTAGTCATAGTACGAGACAAAGTACACAACAGCGTTGTTAGGAAAGAGCTCCTTCATCTCTGAAGCAACCTGTGCAGCTAGTGTTTTATTGGGTTCCATAATAAGCGTGGGGCGGTTGAGCTTCTCGATAGTTTTAGCCATAGAGAAGGTCTTACCCGAACCCGTAACACCTAAGAGCGTCTGGTACCTAAGCCCGTCTTCAATTCCTTGGGCTAGCTTTTCTATTGCCTGTGGCTGGTCACCTGCGGGTTCAAAAGGAGATACTACCTGAAGCTTCTCTTCTCCTACTTCACGACCAAATCGGCGCAGTTCAGCACCTATATATTCTTTATGTTGATCTTCAGCATGAGATGCATCCATGAGATTCTCCTTTTCCTGTGAAAGTAGTATACCCCACTTCTCAAAACTGAAACACTTGTTCTATACTATTTATAAATTGCAGTATAGTTTCAAAGTGTGACGGGTAATAAATACATTACCTATATGCGTTAAACTAGCATTTAAATAAACAAGTTACATCAGATAAAGGAGCTAC
>CAJZGX010000010.1:0-15607 GCA_916048235.1 uncultured Atopobium sp. | reverse complement strand
TTACGTCAGTCATAATACTCCTATGTTCAAATTTTTACAAGGATAATAATATTTTGAACATATTACCTTCAGATGATTGCCATGGACTGCCGATTTAACAAAAAACGGCAGGAGATGCCGTTTTTTCCTTTTATCTATTGCTTAACAAACGAGAAGACCCTAGTAAGGACCAAAATCCAAACGCGCTGGATAGTGGTTTTTACGCTTCTCAACTGGAGGCATTTGCATGTAATCACCGTAAAGCATCCTAAGGAATTTATCATTTTGATTAGGGAACGCTACTTGAATTCCATCAAAATCAAGCTTATCGACAGGAAAAACCTCATCAACTGGATAGGTATTTACAAACCTATCCGTATCGTGCAGGTAGGCAATTCTTTTTGTCTTAACGTGAGCAAAGCGGTTGCGGGCTTCCTGCTCACGCTCATACATTTTCTGAGTAGAGAGATGCAGCAGTTTGCAAACTCCCCTACCCATAGTAACTGCTGCCTTTAAGAGCTTTCCTTTGATGCCGTCGGCCAAAATAACAGGGCGAGGAACGTCAACGAGGATGCGCATATGTGACCAGAACCACGCATCAAATGCCTGCTTCTGATATTCCTTCTCGTCATCCGAAACATTATCAAAGCAGTAGACATCTAAGAAAATACCAAGGTCAAGAGGAAGTGGCGCAAGTGCTTCTTCGCAGAACTGTGTTCCTTTAAGCATAATGCGCGTGGTTGGGAATGGATAGTTGATGTCCCTCTCAGTATTCATGATTGAATACTTTTCTGACCACTCTTTATCATAGATATCTAAGAGTTTGTTGAAGTCTTCTGCAGGAAGACAAACATCAATATCATCGTCCCAAGGAATAAATCCCTTATGACGAAGAGCGCCAATCGCGGTGCCGCCAAAACCAAAATAGCGAATGTTGTTGGCTTCACACGTGTCTACGAAGTCCTTTAAAATCATCAGCTCAACTTGCTGGAGATGCTTAAGCGTTTCTGTATCGTATGTGCGCATTATCGACCCTCATACATCTTCTTGTAGTAATCCTGATAATCACCAGAAACTACATTCTTAACCCATTCGCGGTTCTCTAAATACCAGTTGATAGTGGTAACAATGCCCTCTTCAAATGGAGTTTCTGGATACCAGCCAAGCTCTTCTTTAATCTTATCAGGTGCAATACCGTAGCGGCGATCATGACCCTTGCGGTCAGTAACGTAAGAGATTAGATTCTCAGTAATCTGAGTGTCCTCAGTGATTCTTGCAACTTCACTGATGATGCGCTTAACAATGTAGAGGTTATTGCGCTCGTTGTGGCCGCCAACGTTATAAACCTCACCAAGACGTCCGCCTTCAAGAACCATAGCAATTGCCTTACAGTGATCATCAACGTACAGCCAATCGCGAACATTAAGTCCGTCGCCATAGACAGGAAGAGACTTGTGTTCCAAGCAATTCTCAATCATCAGAGGAATGAGCTTCTCAGGGAACTGATATGGTCCGTAATTATTAGAGCAACGAGTAATTACTGCTGGGAACCCGTATGTATCATGCCAGGCCTTTACAAACATATCTGCAGAAGCCTTAGATGCAGAGTAAGGGCTATGAGGGCTCAATGGTGTAGTCTCACGGAAGAATGCCTCTGGATCATCAAGCGGAAGTGAACCGTAGACTTCATCAGTAGAAACCTGCAGGTATCTGTGGTCTCCGTAGGAGCCCTGGCCATCATTCCAGAAAGACTCTGCAACGCTCAGAAGAGCGACAGTACCCATAACGTTAGTGTCAGCAAAGGCACCCGGATCTTCAATAGAACGGTCTACGTGACTCTCTGCTGCAAAGTTAACAACGTAATCAGGATGATAGGTCTCAAACAGCTGTGTCAGAGCCTCTTTATCCCTAATGTCAACGTGAGCAAAGGTATAGCGAGAATCTTGATCATATTCCGAGAGGTTCTCAAGGTTGCCTGCATAGGTCAGGGCATCCACGTTCAAGATATGAATGTCCTGATTTCTTCTAAGCATATAGTGGATAAAGTTAGATCCAATAAATCCAGCTCCACCAGTTACCAAATAGGTCTTCACACTAACCTCTTTCTACCTTCGAAAGATATGTCGCAAGAGCCTCCTGCCAAGGCCTCATACAATTTCCAATGGTACTCTCAAGATGACCGTTTACCAAAGATGAATACGCAGGGCGAGAAGCGCTTTCTGGGTGCATCTCTTTCCACTGAGCAGAAGTTACTCTGGAAACCTTACAGTCAAGATTGCTGCCAGACATAATAGCTTCAGCAAAATCAGCCCATGAACATGTTCCTTCATTGGTTGCGTGGTAGATGCCATAGTTCTCAGTGGCTGCAATGCACAAGATTGTGTGAGCTAGGTCATTTGCGCTGGTAGGATTACCTACTTGATCATCAACAACACTAATTTCTGGATACTTTGCGCCAAGAGCGCGCATAGTTGCCACAAAGTTCTTGCCAACATAGCCGTAAAGCCATGCCGTTCTCACTACAAACGTTTGAGGATTTGCCGCAAGCGCAAGTCCCTCTCCCGCCAATTTGGAGCGCCCATACGCAGAAACAGGATAAGGAGCATCTTGTTCTGTACGAGGCGAGCTTTCTTTTCCACTAAAGACATAATCGGTAGATACTTGAACAAGCTTTGTCTGCGTAGCACTGCAAGCTCGTGCAAGATTCATAGGACCAAGCGCATTTACCGCAAAGGCCATCTCAAAATTGCTTTCGCAGCCGTCTACATTTGTTGCGGCCGCACAGTTAATAACAAGGTCATAACGCTCATGCTGGTCAAACCATGTATTTACCGCTTCTGAACTAGTAATATCAAGCTCGTCTGCATCGGTATAGTCAACATCTGGATCAACAAACAACTTTGGAATAGGACCAATTTCAGAGATACCAGTCTCAAAAAGACGCTTGAGTTCATTGCCCAACTGACCATGAGAGCCAGTAATAAGAATACGCATGTTATTCCCCTTTTTCAGAAGGAAGAATACGTCCCTCTGCAACGCTCTTGAGGTGCTCACCATACGTTGATTTACCGTAGCGTTCTGCACACTCGATGAGTTTAGAGCTGTCAATCCAACCGTTCTCAAAAGCAATTTCTTCTGGAACACTTACAGGCAGACCTTGCGCAGTCTCAACAGTACGAACAAAGGTAGATGCCTCAAAAAGAGACTCCATAGTTCCTGTATCCAGCCACGCAAAGCCACGACCAAGAGTAACAACATCAAGCGTGCCATCGTCAAGATAGAGTCGATTAAGGTCAGTAATCTCGTACTCACCACGAGCGCTTGGCTGAACCTGCTTTACCAGCTCAGTAACACGTTGATCGTAGAAATAAAGTCCGGTTACTGCGTAGTTAGATTTTGGATGAGCTGGCTTCTCCTCAATTGAAATAGCGTTGTAGTTCTTATCAAACTCAACAACGCCAAAACGCTCTGGATCATCAACGTGATAGCCAAAAACTGTGGCACGACCAGCAGTTTGTGCCTGCTGAGCAGCTTTTCTCACAAGTCCTGAAAGGCCATTTCCAAAGAAGATGTTGTCTCCAAGAATCAAAGCTGCAGCGTCATCACCAATAAACTCTTTACCAATAACAAATGCCTGAGCAAGCCCATCGGGAGAAGGCTGCTCGGCATAACTGATGGAGATACCGAAGTCAGAGCCGTCACCCAAGAGTTTCTTAAAATTTGGCAGATCGCGTGGCGTGGAGATAACCAAAATATCTCTAATACCTGCAAGCATAAGCGTTGACAGCGGATAGTAAATCATTGGCTTGTCATAAACAGGTAAAAGCTGTTTAGATGTAACGGTTGTCAGCGGATAAAGCCTGGTACCGCTACCTCCTGCAAGAATAATGCCTTTCAAAATTACTCCCCATCAATCGGGCTTCCCGCTAAACACCGTTTAGGACGATATTGATATGTAATCTTACCAAAGTCTTACTCAACAGCGGTGATTCTATACAGTCTATAAGGTCCTTCTTGAAGAACAATCTCAAATCCAGGAATTTCATCAGTAATCTGTAAACCTGAGAAATAATAGCTTTGGTCTCCTAATAAAGCTGGATTTTCTAAATCTAACAACAGGACATATCTTGCACCAGTTTCTCGCACTGCCTGCTGAACCTCTGGATTACTAGCTACCTCATTAAGCCTTGTACGAATAATTACGCTTTGTGGCAGCTCTTCTGTTTCTACCTTCGCACGGTAGAAAATGTTCATGCCATAAAGCGAGTTTAGAACAAGAGAGCCATCGTAAGGATTATTAACTACCAGGTCATTACCAACAATCTGGAGAGCCTTTTTTACAAACTCATCCTCACTTGCCTTATAGGTTGTATGCTCACGAGGCTCAAAGACCTCATTGAGCCATATGATGCCATAACGGATTTCGCTATGCTCTTTTTTAGGTAAGCTTGCCAAGTTCCACGGACTCAAAAGTACGCAGCCCCATAACACCGCCACGATGCCCATAAGAATGCCGGAGTTTTTAATAAACATGCAGGGCTTACAGGATGATTGATCTCCATTTGCAGAAATGGTGCAAGCAGAATTCTCTGAGTTGATTTTCTCGCCTTTGTTGCCTTCTTTAACTGTCTTAATTCCGTGTTTAATCAGATCAAACAAAAGCGTAATGGCGGTTTCCATGCCAATAATTGCAACAGGGACTGCTGCTATTGCTACCATCGCGGCAGTTCTTTCTGGATCGGTATACCAAAATCCCGAGAAAAACCTCTTAATAGGAATCACATCAGAAAGACTTGCTACATAAATGACGGCAGTCATGAGAAATACCAGAGTGAGCCAGCGACAATTTTTATTCATACAACAGCTCACAAATCCAAGCCAGAACGCAACGGCAAAAAGAATCTGTGGCAAATTCAAAAGCAAGCCAAAATTCAATACGGAAAGAACTGACTTAATTGGATCAACATAAATTTCCCAGAGGAAATTAACTGTCGGTGCCATAAAACTTGAATTAAGCACAATAGTCCACATACCAATAGCGGAGCCAAGAGTTACGCACTCTAAACAAATCAATAGAATGATTTTCTTCGGTTTTGTTAATTCAAATTTCTTACTCAAATACTGAGCAAAACTTGGAAGCAAGTTGCAAAGAACAAATGGTAAAACAAAAATAGCCCACAAAAAATCTGCACTAGGATGGACCAATGCTAGTGCAATAATCCCCATAAAACATAAACAAAGTGTATGAATATTTACAGAAAATTTTTGAACGCTATGAGTTGATGAGCATACTTCTTTGCAGGATGTCTTCTCGTTAAAAGACAATATAAAGACTGCTGCAACAGTGGGGACAAGACAAAAGCCAGCTACATTAGGAAAGACTGCATGAACCGTAACCATTCGAATAGGAAAAGCCAATTGTGCAAATGCCGCAAATGCAGTCAGTAAACTAAAAGTTAAATTTTTCTTTCCTATCACTTGAAGCAAAGCACAGACGCCCACTGGATATATAACCGCGACAAAAACAAACCAAACCACATTTTCTGTAAGTACCTCATTAAAGCCTGTAATTGCTGCAGTGACAGCTGCTAAAGAATGAAATAAAGTTGGATAAAAGCCCTCGTCAAAGAAGGGGGTCTGAAGCTCTGGTCTTGCTCCTGTATAAAAGGCAGCATGCAGCATAGAATAAATGCCCGACTGAACACTTCTTGTAATGTACGCCAGGTGCGCGTAGTTATCAGCGGACTGCAAGAACCAAGAGGGGTTTCTAATTGCTTTGTGGAAAATAACAAAGAATATTGCAGTAGAGATAGCAGCAGTCACTAAGAGAAAGACTCCGTTTAGAGAGTCCTTCTCGCCAGGATTTGCATCAGATTGATTTTGCTGGGTTGGCCTGACCTTCTGAATAAGATACGAAAGCCCAGCAGCAATCAAGATAAAAAGACCAACGCCTCCCAAAAGCGGCGTTACACCTCTTAAACCCAAAGGATATATTGCAATTCCAGAAAAACCAATAAGGCAGACCGAGATAAGCGGAGCTACCACAAGGGATGTCATTCGTTTAGTGCCAATAGCGCGAGAAAAAAGATATCCCGGTACATAACAAAGAACCAGTACAACTGCTACTGCTAGAGCAAACTGTCTCCACATGTGTAAGCTTCCTTATTTGGTTGCCATTGTCGACTAGATGAGCTGAGCCCAGCGCTTTTTACCTGCCTGGAGAAGAGCTTTCTCAAGAACCGATGGCTCAACCTTATAGGTCTTTGCGGGAAGAGGCTGCTGGTTAATCTTAATACCGCCGCCGTCAATAAGACGGCGAGCCTCACCATTACTTGAAGCAATTTCTACCTCCACCAAAATCTTTGGCAGATAGATAAGGCCATCCTCATCAGCCTCAAGAGAGATGGCAAACTCTTTGACGTCGTCAGGAACCTCATTGTTCTTGAACTGAGCATCAAAAGCAGCCTGAGCCTTAAGGCCTTCTCCCTCACCGTGATAAAGGTCAACGATATTTCTACCAAGAGCACGTTTGAGCTGGTAAGGATCAGCAGTACCATCCTCAAAGCTCTTATCGATTGCATCAAGCTCATCAATAGAGAGCGTAGAGCAGAGACGATAGTACATTGGAATAATCTCGTCAGTAATAGACATGACCTTACCAAACATATCGTTTGGCTCGTCAGTCAGTCCAATGTAGTTGCCGTAAGACTTACTCATCTTCTTAGTGCCGTCAGTACCTACAAGCAAAGGCATAGTAAGCGCAATCTGAGGCTCCATGTCCATATCACGCATAAGATCGCGACCAGCAAGCAGGTTGAAAATCTGGTCGTTTCCGCCCATCTCTACATCTGCCTTGATAACAACAGAATCGTATGCCTGAAGAACTGGATAAATGAACTCGTGAAGCGCAATTGGCTGCTGATTGTGATAGCGATTAGAGAAGTCTTCTCGCTCAAGAATACGAGCAATGGTGAACTTGCTCATAAGGCCAAGCATGGTCTCAAGATTCATAGGCTTAATCCAGTCACCGTTATGAACAACAGTGGTTCTTTCTGGATCAAGAATCTTCATAGCCTGGTTAACATAGGTCTCTGCGTTTGCATCCACCTGCTCTGCAGTGAGAGGAGGACGGGTAGAATCGCGTCCGGAAGGGTCTCCGATCAGCGCGGTGCCGCTACCAATAATCAAGGTGACATTATGGCCAAGGTCTTGGAACTGACGCATCTTGCGCAAAGGAACTGCGTGTCCCAGATGCAAATCAGGACTTGTTGGATCAACGCCAAGCTTAATATTAAGAGGGGTACCCTTCTTGAGTTTTTCTTTTAGACCATCCAAAGGAACAATCTGCATAGTTCCTGAAGTAATAACACGGAGCTGTTCTTCTACTGAAAGCACTCTGTATCCTCTCAACGCAAGCCTGTTAAACCATATAGTTACTGCTTCAAATAGTATCAATTCAAAATGTTATCTATCAGAATACAACAGAGTTGTAACTCTTTATTCACTGAAACATAAATATCAGACTATAATAGTGAGAGCTATGACAAGGAGGCTCAATGGGTATTAGAACCCGTCGTGCACGTAAACACGCAAACACACATGCCGTAGGTTTTGGCATTGCCGGATTCTTTGGCTTTATGGCTCTTCTCGCGCTTGCACTTGCTCTTTCTTTGGGTGCAGCTGTTTCTTCATGGCTCGAGGACCTGCCAGATTACAACTCTGCTGATGCCTACCTGGTAGCAGAGCCTACCCGCGTTTATGACTCTAAGGGCAACGACATTGCTGACTTCTATTTGCAGCAGCGTCGTTCTGTTACCTTGGATCAGATTTCTCCTTATGTTATTCAGGGCACCATTGATACTGAGGACAAGCGCTTCTATTCCCACAGTGGTATTGACCCCTGGGGTATTGTCCGTGCATCTGTAGGTTCGCTCTTTGGTGGTGGCGAAGGTGCTTCCACTATTACGCAGCAGCTTGTTCGTAATACTGTTCTTTCTAACGAGCAGTTTGAGCGCTCTTTAAAGCGTAAGGTCCGCGAGGCTTACATCTCTATTCAGATGGAGAAGAAGTTTACTAAGGACCAGATTCTTAATATGTACCTCAACACCATTTACTACGGTAATGGTGCCTACGGTATTGAGGCTGCAAGTATTATTTACTTTAACAAGCATGCAAGTGACCTAACCCTTGCTGAAGCTGCAACACTTGCTGGTCTTCCAAATGCTCCTTCTGCCTATGACCCAACTGTCAATCCAGAGGCTGCACGAGAAAGGCGTAATACCGTTCTTGAGCGTATGCTTCGCGCGGGCGATATTACACAGGAGCAGTACGATGAAGCTGTTGCTGAGGACTTAGTACTTAACCCTGGTACTTTGACCGACAACATTGGCCAGTTCCCTTACTGGACTGACTACATTCGTAGCCTGCTTCAGGAAGACTTTGATAGCGATACTATTCTCCAGGGTGGATTGCGTGTTTATACTACACTTGATCCTGACCTCCAGAAAGATGCTGATGAGGCTGCTAGAAGGCGTATTGCTGAGCTTGGCAACCCTCGCCTGGGCGCTGCTTTGGTTTCCATTGATCCTCAAACTGGCTACATTAAAGCAATGGTTGGTGGACAGGATTACTCAAAGAGTCAGTACAACATTGCAACCAGTAGTAACCGTCAGATGGGCTCCAGTTTTAAGATGTATACGCTGGTAGCAGCCCTTTCTGAGGGTATGAACCCAGAGATTGTTCTTAACGGCAACTCCCCTATGCAAATTACGCCAACCTGGTTGGTTAAAAACGCTGGCAACTACAGCTACGGTGCAATTACCCTGCGTCAAGGTACGGTTTACTCTTCCAACACTGTTTACGCACAGGTTGCTGAAGCTATTGGTATCGATAAGATCCTTCAGACGTGCTATGCCATGGGTATTCGCACACAGCTACAGCCATACCTGTCTACCACACTTGGCTCTCAGGGCGTAACCCCTATTGAGCAGTGCACAGCATTTGCAACACTTGCTGCAGGTGGTATACGCCGTGATGCTGTAGCAATTACGCGCATCGAAGACCGTAACGGAAACGTTATCTACGAGCACAAGGACAACCCAGTTCAGGCAATTAGCCCAGCTGTTGCTGCAGCTGCTACCGATGTTCTGAGCGGCGTTCTTACCTCTGGTACTGGTCGCTATGCTTACAACCTGAAGACCTTTAACCAGCCAGTTGCTGGTAAGACAGGTACTTCCGATAACTCCGAGGACCTTTGGTTCTGCGCCTATACTCCACAGCTTGCAACAGTTGCTTGGTGTGGATATCCAGATAGCCGTGACCCCGTTATCATTGGCGGTGGAGAGTCTTCTACCTTTGTTACTGCACAGTATGTTTGGGCGTACTACATGAACGCAGCACTTTCTGGTGTTGCACGTGCTGAATTCCCTAAGACCACTGAAACTATTGCTTACAAGCCTAATAGCTACTGGAAATTTGTTGGTGGCTCCGCTAATGCTAAGCAAGATGAGAAAGATGACGACGAAGAGGAAGAGGAGGAGACTACCGAGGAGGAGGAAGAGGACGATACCACCACTACTCCTACCACTCCTACTACTCCAGCCACACCAGGTACCGGTACGGGCACTGGCACGGGTACCGGAACAGGTACTGGAACAGGTACTGGAACAGGAACAGGTACTCCATAAACCTCTGGTTTATCTACAGCAAAAAGGAGTCTGCTCTATGCAGGCTCCTTTTTTGTAAGACTTGTGCCTTGACGGGTTTCTCGCCAAAGGCTTTATGTTTAGAAGATGTTGTCTACGTTGCCAAGCTGCGTAATGATGCGTACCACGTCTGCAGCATGCGCAGTTTTATCCACAATCACCAAAACGGTATCGTCGCCAGCAACGGTACCTACGACATGGTCAAGCTCAACATCATCGAGGGCAAATGCAACTGCTGATGCAGTGCCGGGGTGACAACGAATCACAATAAGATTCTCTGCTGCCGTAGCCCTAACCACAAACTCAGAGAGCATTTTCTGCAAGTGCATATCTTCAGAAAGCACATAGGCGCCCTCGGGGAGCTTTTGCAAATCCATTTCTGCTGTATCACGAGAAACGGTTGCTTGGGTACAGGCAAAGCCGCGATCTTTAAGCATGTCAACAAGATCGCGCTGCGTACGGATGGACTCGCTGCGAACAAGCTCACGAATCACGTCCTGTCGAGCATTTCTATGCTTCACGACGCCTTCTTTCTTTATGCGGCTCACTCACTTTTGAAAACAAATGATAGTGAGTAAAAGAATATACTTAATCAACCCTTATGCGCATGCCAAACCGCTAAACGGTACAAATAACCCGCTCGTCGGTCGGAATATTGCATTCACCGTTTTCTAAAAGTATTTATACACTTCTCGCCGTATGATTCATCATGAGTGAAACTATTTTTACGGCTTGGAGGCCGCCATGCCCCTGAATGATTCACCTGATAGAAGACAAGGCTCCTACGGAGATCCTGCAATGCGTCGTCGTCCTCCACAAAATGGCCGTCCTCCTCGTGATGGCGGTATTTCTGATAGGCAGGCAAGACGTCGCAAGAGAAATACCCTTGGTTCGCAGGCCATTCTTTTTAAGAGACAATCTCTACTACATCGCATTGATTCTCGTACGAGAACCTATATTGTCATTGGATTAGCGGTTATTGCAGCACTTTTACTGGTCTTTATTGTGTCGAGCTGCGTGCGTGGTTGCGCTAAAGAATCTACTCCAGAGGTAGAGGCCAACTCCGTTGATTCTCGTGTTGCTGTAGGAACTTCAGAGGAGCTGACTAAAGCCCTGGCAGCTAAGCTAGATCAGAACAAAAACCTTGCATGGATTGCAGAACACGCTGATAAATACAGCGATAAAAGCCTCATTGAGCTGGCGCTCGCCCACCCTGAGGCAATTGATTTTGTTGCAAACTACCCTGATTCTGACGGCAAAGCCAAAACCTACGACGATTCAATCACCAAAGGCACAGCTCCTCAGCTTTATACCTGGGACTCCAGGTGGGGTGGCGTCTCATATGCCGGCTCTGTAATTGCCACCAAGGGCTCTGGTCCCACTGCACTCTCCATGGCATACATGGGACTTACCGGAAAGAACAACTGGACTCCAGCAGATATTGCGGGCGCTGTTGAAACCGCTAAAGCAACGGATACCGACTCTGGAATGAACAGGTCATTTCTCGAGAAGAACTTAGCTAACCTCGGTCTAACCGCTGATAGCTATAACATTTCTGCCGACAATATCACCACGCTTCTAGATGCTGAAACCTTCCTGCTTGTTGAGGTTAAGGGCAATAAGCTGAGCTCTGATGGCGATCACTGGATTTTGGTAACCAGCAAGAACGATGACGGCACCGTAAATGTCCACGACCCTCTGTCCCCTGAGGTAAGCGCACGTCCATGGGCGGCAGAAACTATTGCCAGCGCTGCAAATGCCCTGTACACCGTGACGGTAAAGGCCGCGGAGTAAAAAACCAGCATCCACAAAAAGTGAATGCTGGGCAAGACGGGTTTCTCGCCAAAAGATTGCGCGGAGAAAGGCGTTTTTAGAAGAGGCGAACTATGAAAGCACCTTCTGTGCAGCCTCGATAAGCTCGGCGATGCGTGCCTCGGCCTCTTCGCGAGTTTTGCCGTTGGCAAAAAGATAGGCCTTGACCTTAGGCTCGGTACCTGATGGGCGGAAGATGACCTTGTTGTCTCCCTCAAGCCTATACTCAATAACGTTGGATGCTGGCAGCGTCTGAGGAGCCTCTTTCTGCAGACCCGAGACGCGAGGCATTTCTGCGCACTCAGCATAATCTGTTACGCCAACAACCTTGTAATTGCCCACCGTTTCCAGTGGATTCTTACGCAGGCTGCTCATAATCTGAGCCATCTTAGCGGCACCCTCAGCGCCTGGATAGGCAGCGTTGACAACGCCATTGAGGTAGTAGCCATAGCGCTGGTACAGGGCATCCATTGCTTCATAGAGATCCATGTTGCGAGCAGCATACCAAGAAGCCATCTCTACGCAGAGCATAGTTGCAACAATAGCGTCCTTATCGCGAGCGTGGGTGCCAACAAGATAGCCGTAGGACTCCTCAAAGCCCATGAGGAAGCGATCCTCCTCACCGGCATCCTTGAGCTGATCAATTTGGTCACCAATGTACTTGAAGCCCGTGAGCACACGGCGCATCTCAAAGCCACGAGCACGTGCCAAGACGTCGGGCATAGCAGAGGATACAATAGTGGAAACGGCTACCTTATCCTGGGGTTTCTCGCCACGCTCTTCTGCCATAGTAAGGAGCCAGTCCATAAGCAGAACGCCCATCTCGTTGCCGGAAAGCAGCACGTAATCACCGTTGTGAGGGATTGCAGTACCCATACGGTCTGCGTCAGGGTCGGTTGCCACCAAAAGGTTTGGCTTGACCTTGTCGGCAAGCTTGAGGCCCAGCTCAAGTGCCTCACGGAACTCTGGATTTGGATAGGAGCATGTGGGGAAGTTTCCGTCTGGCTCTGCCTGCTCTGGAACAACGTCAACGTCATTGACGCCAATCTCCTTGAGGATGCGCGTGACGCACTCCATACCTGTACCATTAAGCGGCGTGTACACAACCTTGTAGCCGTCGGCAGCCTTAAATCCTGGAATAGAAACGCGCTTGATAGCCTCGATGAAGTTGTCCAGAACCTCTTCTGGCGTCCAAACAATCAGACCCTTCTCCAAGCCCTCTTCAAAGTCCATAGGCTTGACGTCAAAAGGATTGACGCGCGCGATATTTGCAGAGATCTCTGCTGCAGCCTCATCGGTAATCTGGCCGCCGTTATCGTTGTATACCTTGTAGCCATTGTAGGGCGCAGGGTTGTGGCTTGCAGTAAGCACGATACCTGCAGAAGTCTTGAGGTAGCGGACAGCAAACGAGAGTGTTGGAACGGGCTCGATACGTGGATAGACGTACACGCGGATGCCATTAGCTGCCAAAACACCAGCTGCAACCCTCTGGAAGTCCTCACCCTTAAGGCGAGAATCCCTTGCAAGAGCCACAGTAGGATTCTGGTAATGAGCGTTGAGGTAATCCGCAAGTCCCTGGGTTGCCTGAGCAACAACGTAAACGTTCATGCGATTAGTGCCAACGCCAATGGTGCCGCGAAGGCCAGCAGTACCAAAAGCAAGCGAACGATAAAATGCGTCGTAGAGCTTATCTTCTGCTTCTGGTTTAGCAAGCTCACCGAGCTCTTCTACCAGGTCTTCTTCGGTGACGTTTGCACGCCAGGACTCAAATGCTTCCATAACTTTTGCATCCATAATGACTCCCAAACCTCGAACAGCTCTCTGTATTTCCTTATAAAAGATACTACGCGTATTTTAAGCGAAAAATAACAGATGATTTGGCGAGAAAAACATGGGAAAATATTGCAACAGTATGTATTCAATTCCTACGGGCGAAAGGTGTCCCGATGTCTCAAGAACTTGAGTTCTTTGCAACGTGTCCAAAAGGCTTTGAGAAGCTTCTTGCACAGGAGCTTGACGGCCTGCGCATTAAAAAGGTGCGTCCTCTTGGCGGACAGGTTGCGTTTTACGGCTCACTTGCCGATGCTTACCGCGTCTGTTTATGGTCTCGTCTCACGTCTCGCGTCATTTTGGTACTTGATCGCGTTGGCGCTGCAACTTCAGACGCTCTCTACGAAGACCTCTCCCACATTGCTTGGGAAGACCATATTGGTCCACATGCCACCATTGCAGTCAGCGCTCACGGCACAAATGACCAGCTCAGAAACACCAACTTCATTGCTGTCAGAACAAAAGACGCTATTGTAGACCGACTTGCAGCAAAGCGCGGAAGCCGTCCTATGGTCAACACGCTTGCGCCTGACGTAACTATTGTCGTGCGCGTATCACGCAACCGTGCCACGGTTGGCATTGACCTTGCTGGTGAGGCGCTCTTTAAACGCAGTCTGACTGGCGGTCGAGGGCCGGCACGTGAGTTTGCGCCGCTCAGGCTGGACTACGCTGCTGCCCTTCTGTACCTGCAGGCGCAAACTGCTGCGAGTGCATCGCTCTTCTCGCCAGACGCGCCGCTGCCGGCGCTGCTGTTTCCGGGAGCAGGCGCACTTGCACAGGAGGCTGCGGGCATGGCGCTGGACGTGGCTCCGGGCATTCTGCGCGCTCGCTGGGGCATGACGGGTTGGGCTGGCCATAACGACAATGCCTGGCAGGATTTGCTTGCCGAGGCCGATGAACGTGCCGAGAAGGGCCAAGAGCGCCAGGTCACACTCTATGCAGCAGACCCTCGCCCAAAGGCCAAAGAGGCTGTGCTTTATACACTTCGTGCAGGCGGCCTCAAGGCAGACGTGCAGTTCTTGCCAGCATCTGAGCTCCTCAAGCACGCAGAGCACTTCACGGGCGTTGTTGCCGACCTCTCGTGGACCAAAGAGGAGCCTACACTTCAGGGCTCTGCTTACTCCACGCTTGGACTTTTTGCGGGACAGGCAAGCACGCTTCTTACCAGCGATACAAATACTGATACAGTACTCAGAGCAACTCCATCGCAGACACTTTCTGTCTACGTGGGCAACTCCATTGCCACCATGCGCTGCTACCCTGCCGCAATCGCTGAAGAAGTCGAAGCCGGTGCGTCTGATGCACCTGCAAGCAACTCTGAGTCAACATCGGTTCCTGCAGGTCCCACTGTCATGGTTAACGACCAGCCGGTAAGCGTGCTGGTTCCTGCGTCTGATCAATTTGCCGCCCGCCTCACAAAAGTAGCTAAGCTGCGCGCTAAGTGGGCTCGTAAAAACGATGTCTCGTGCTACCGCGTATACGACGCTGACCTGCCCGATTACGCTGTCAGCATTGACATTTACAAGGGCGCCACAAAGCCAACTACCTGGCTGCAAATCTCCGAGTACGCTGCTTCTAAAGAGATTGACCCAGATCTTGCTAAGCGTCGCCTCCTAGACGTCCTAGCTCTGGCTCCTCGCATTCTAGGTGTACCCAGCTCAAACGTAAATCTACGAACAAGAACGCGCGCAAAGGGTGGCTCTCAGTACTCTGACGAGGGCAGCGCTGCGGACAACTCCAGAAAAGAAATGCCGCTCATTGACGAAGGTGGCCTGCTGTTTGAGGTCAACTTTGCCTCCAGACTGGACTGCGGAATCTTCCTGGATCACCGCGATACGCGCGCAGAAATTCGTGAGCTCATGAAAAGCGCCGGACCTGCTAAGAGCTTCCTCAACCTGTTTGCCTATACGGGTACCGCTACCTGCTACGCAGCAGATGGTGGCGCACTTCACTCCACAACCGTTGACCTCTCCAAGCCTTCGCTCGAGTGGGCCAAGCGCAACATGAAGCGCAACGGTTTTGACGGAGAGGAGCACGAGTTTGTCCAGGCAGACGTCCTGTCTTGGATTACCGAGATGCGTCACACCAAAAACCGCTGGAACGTTATCTTCTGCGACGTCCCGACCTTCTCCAACTCATCGCGCATGAAGCAGAGCTCGTTTGATGTCCAGAGAGACCACGCTGAGCTTATCATTGGCATTTCTCGCCTTCTAACTCGCGGTGGCGTTGCTATTTTCTCGTGCAACCTGCGTACCTTTAAGCCAGATGTCGAGAAAATCCAG
>CAJZGX010000009.1:0-15881 GCA_916048235.1 uncultured Atopobium sp. | reverse complement strand
TGGTTCTTGATAACCTTGTCTTCCATTACACCCATGCCAGTTTCTTCAACTGCCATGCGAGCAAGAGGGATACGATTTTTCTCGGCCGCAAGAGCAGCTTCATAGAAAATCTTATCGACCTGCTCCTGAGTAAATGTTGCAAACTCTGCCTGTGCCTCACGCATCTCTTCGAGGCGCTTGAGCAAAGTATCAACATCCTCAATTTGAGTAGCCTTCTTTGCCATAAAATCCACTTCTGTTTAGGAACATTAATTCAAATTATACCAAGGTCTGCTAAACAAGTGCTTACCGTTAACCGAGTCTCTCAAAATTTATAATTTGCTTTCTGACGTCTTCATCTGTTGCTGTAAATCTATGCCATTCACCTGGTGATTCTTTCCACGTGTAATCCACATACGGGCCAAATCCACCCACCAACTGCGATGTTGCGCGCGCAAAGTTCGGGTCCGTCTTGAGACCCGGATAGCGCACCGCCTCGACGCGCGGATGGCACGCCAGGTACGCGGCAACCACCTGCGCCGCGTCGCTTGCCGCATGGCGAGAAACCCGTGCACTCGCCTGCTCTTCCGCTCCCGTGGCAGAAACCCTTACGTCCTCTGCAGGACACACTTTTGCTTCAACCGCCACTGCTACCCACGGTATGCAGCACTTCCGCACGCACACGACAACATGTCCTGGCACCCGAGCGTCCTCGGCCACTGCAAGCTCTGCTCCCAGACGGCACGCGGGGCTGAACTCGGCTCCAATCGTACGCACATCCGCCACAAGCAACTCCCCTGCTGCAGCTCTGCCTTTGATGTCGCACACCTCAACGGGCACGCCAGTAAGCGGCTCCACGACAGTTGCGCCGCCCGAAACCAGTGTGGCGAGAAGTTCGTCTACATAGGAAACAGGGACAAGCCGCGCACGGCCTGCCCCTGTCATTTTTACGTATTCAGCTACAACGTCGGTTGCGGTTTGCGCGACAACGTCGGTTGCAGTTTGCGTGACAACGTCGGTTGCGGTTTGCGCGACGCCGTCGATTGCGCAGACACTCTTCGTGCCGCCTGCGCCATCCTGCGCTGTGCCATCCATAACCTGCACTTTGTCCGAAACCCTATTAACCAACGCGCTCAGCATTCTCTTTGACAACCTGAGCAATAAACTCGTCAAGCTCTGCGACGTGAGTCTCGTTGGAGCGGTCGCGAACAGAAATATTTCCTGCCTCAACCTCCTGCTCACCAAGGATGAGCATATAAGGAACGCGGTCAAGAGAGCGAGCCTCACGGATCTTATAGCCGATCTTCTCGTCACGGTCGTCGACCTTAACGCGAATACCAGCAGCAGCAAGCTTATCGGCAACCTCATGAGCATAAGGGCGAGACTTTTCGGAGACAGGAAGAACCTTGACCTGGCATGGGCTCAGCCAGACCGGGAACTTGCCTTCGTAATTCTCGGTCAGAATACCAATGAAGCGCTCAAAAGAACCAAAGCCAGCGCGGTGAATCATGATTGGCTGCTTCTTGGTACCGTCGGAGTCAATGTACTCAAGCTGGAAGTTGTGAGGCAGCTGGAAGTCAAGCTGGATGGTACCGCACTGCCAAGAGCGGCCGAGGCAGTCGGTTAGATGGAAGTCAATCTTAGGACCGTAGAACGCACCGTCGCCCTCGTTGACCACGTACTCAATGCCCATAGACTCAAGTGCGTCACGAAGACCCTGCTCAGCGCGCTCCCAATCCTCATCAGAACCCATAGAATCCTCTGGGCGTGTAGAAAGCTCAACGCGGTATGGGAAGCCAAACTGTGCATAGTAAGCGGTAATGAGGTGAGATGCATCCGTAACCTGCTCAGTAATCTGATCAGGGCGGATAAAGAGGTGTGCGTCGTCCTGAGTAAACTCACGAACACGGAACAGACCGTGCAGGGCACCCTTCATCTCGTAACGGTGATCAAGACCAGCCTCAGCCAGCTTCATAGGAAGATCCCTATAAGACCGTGGCTTGGACTTATAAATTAAGCAAGCACCAGGGCAGTTCATAGGCTTAATTGCAAAGTCCTCTTCATCTACCGTGGTGGTGTACATATTCTCTTTGTAGTGATCCCAGTGACCAGAAGTCTCCCAAAGGGAACGCGAGAGGATCAGTGGGGTCTGAACCTCCTGATAACCAAAGCGAGCCTGCATCTCATGCCAGTAATCGGTCAGAGCGTTGCGCAGAGCCATACCGTTTGGAAGCCAGAATGGAGAGCCTGGACCAAAGTCGGACATCATGAAGAGCTCCATCTCGCGGCCAATCTTCCTGTGGTCGCGCTTCTCGGCTTCTTCAATCATCTTGAGATACTGAGCAAGTTCATCTTTGGAACCAAACGCAACACCATAAATTCTGGTGAGCATCTTGTTGTTCTTATCGGCCTTCCAATACGCACCAGAAATGCTGGTCAGCTTAAAAGCCTTAACACCCTTGGTGTAGAGCATGTGAGGACCAACGCACATGTCAACGTATTCACCCTGCTTGTAGAAGGTGATGTGTGCGTCAGGAGCAAGATCGCCAATGTGCTCAACCTTGTAAGACTCGCCGCGCTCCTTCATGTAGGCAATAGCCTCATCACGAGGAAGCTCAAACGTCTCAATCTTGAGGTTCTCTTTGACAATCTTCTTCATCTCAGCTTCGATAGCTGGGAAATCGTCCTCGTTAACCTTGGTGTCTCCAAGATCAACGTCATAGTAGAAACCGTTTTCGGTTGCTGGACCATAGGCAAACTGTGCGTGTGGATACAGACGCTTCAAAGCCTGAGCAAGCAGGTGAGCTGCATCGTGACGAATAACCTCAAGCTCTTCAGCTGCATCGTTAATCTCGCCAACATGGCCGTCGTTATATAAAACCTTCATGTAAAACCCCTCAGAGGTAGCTACTCATAGAAACAGGCACGGCGCCTACTCTGCTCACACAGGAGCTTAGGAGCAGACGCCTACATAGTCTCTGTTGTAAAACACCAGATTGCCATCATAAAGAACAAAACCAAACGTTATTGAATGCGAGTACGGCAGTAAGGGCAAACCTTCCAGTCTGCATTCAGTGGACGATGGCATGTTGGGCAAACGTTTCTAACCTGCGTATTGCAGATTGGGCATACGATAAAATCGCGGTCGATTGGAGCGGAGCACTTAGGGCAGATGCCGTAGTGAGACAGCTGGTGCTCACGAAGGGCAATATCAAGGTCCTGCTCCTCGCGGTCAATGAGGTAGCTGCTTGGACGCAAAATAACGTATGCAAGCAGACCAACAACAGGAACAACAGAAATGACTGCCCACATCCACCAAGGCTCTGCGCCGCGGCGCTGAGCATCGCGAATAACGTAGATGATGGAAAGGATATAAAGCATTACGACGCAAATGACCATGAGGTAAATAACCATACGTACCTCAGGTGTAATAATCTGATCAAGAATCTCCTGCATCTGACAGCCCCTTCTGCTGGCTTTTTGTTCTCTCCTAAATCGTACGACAAACCGCCTCAAAATGGGGCGTAATGTCGCAGATAAATTTATTTTACCAAAGCATCACTAAATTGTGCAGCAACCTCGCCAGCAAGTGAAATTGTTCCACATGCTACAAAGCCCTTCTCGCGCAATGCGTCCACTGCTTCGGGAACGCTTCTGTAGACAGCAACCACGTTAGCGCCGCAGGCTTTGTACAGCTCAGCAAGCTCATCTGCATCCATGGCACGCTCGTTATCCGTCTGGGTTACCGCCACCTCAGGGAACTCTTTGGCGAGAAGTTCTGCGATGCCTTTAACGTCTTTATCTGCAAAAACCGCAGTCAAAAGCATAGGTCGATTAGCAACTTCTGGCTCAATTGAGCGGATAGCAGTTAAGAATGTCTCGATTGACTGGGGATTGTGAGCTGCATCGATAAGCACTAAAGGCTTAGGTTGAAGCAGCTGGAACCTGCCAGGCGTAGGGCACCTAGTTGTGGAGAAAAACGCTTTCTCCCCATCAAGCGGACGGCCCAGAAAATCCTCAGTCAAGCAGGTTGCCAAGGCAATGTTTGCTGCCTGATAGCTTGGTTTAAGTGCGGCAAGATCCTCGTAGGTTGCACGAGGTGTGACAACCGTAAGCTCAAGCGGAAAACCGATGCTCTTAGGCTTTTTGGTGATAAAGAAATGTGCGTGAGGCAACTCTGGATGGTCAGATGACTGACCAGCAGAAACCTCTCCCTCAACGTCTTCTGGCTTGTCAGCTACAAGAAGAGTTGGGACAACGCCCGCAGAAGCTGCTTGGGACAAAAATACGTCCTGGACGCTCTGAGGAGTTGTCGTTCCCACACCAAGCACGCAGGTTCGACCAGGCTTGATAATAGCGGCCTTCTCGCCAGCAATAGCCTCGAGAGTATCGCCTAAGATGCGCGTGTGGTCCAGGCCAACACCCGTAATAGCGACGGAGATAATGTTTTGAGCGGCGCTTGTTGCGTCCCACCTGCCGCCCATGCCGCACTCAAGCACGCAGGCGTCAATCTCTGCCTCAGCAAAGACAACCAAGGCCGCAACTGTGAGCAGGTCAAACTCGGTGATGTCATAGGGACGCTCGCCCAGGGCAACTCGCTGAGCGTTGACGCGCTCCCCTGCCACCTGTGCTGCAGAGACGCCGTGCGCAAAGGCTTCCTCAGAAACAGGGGCGCCGTTGATCTCCATGCGCTCGGTATAGCTGATGAGCTCAGGAGACGTATAGAGAGCAGTCCTGAGACCCTCTCCTTTGAGCAAAGCCGCCGTATACCTAGAGGTAGACGTTTTGCCGTTGGTACCTGCAATCTGAACACTCTTGAAGCAAAGGTCAGGGTTACCCAGCTCTTTGAGCATGTCTTCTACGCTCTCCAGCAAAGGCTGGATGCCAAATTTCTTTGTATCGTGAAGCACCTTTAAAGACTGCTCATAGCTCAGCTCAGGCACAGAAAAAGGAACGGAATAACTCATTGCACAGACCTCTTATAGACCAAGCAGACGCATAGCCTCTGCACGGGTTTTCTCGTTAGTCTTAAAAATGCCTCGAACTGCAGACGTGGTGGTCAAAGCGCCCGACGCCCTAATACCGCGCATGCTCATGCACGTGTGCTCAGCCTCCATAACCACCAAAACGCCCAGAGGATCAAGCTCTTCTACCATAGCGTCTGCAATCTGGCCTGTGAGGCGCTCCTGTACCTGCAGACGGCGAGAATACCCGCTGACGCAGCGAGCAATCTTGGAAAGGCCGGTAATGCGGCCATTTTGCGGGATATAGCAGACGTGTGCCTTGCCCACAAAAGGCAAAATGTGATGCTCACAGGTAGACGAGAAAGGAATGTCGCGGACAATAACCATCTCTTTATTGCCCTCTTCATGGAACTGTTTACGCAGGTGAGCTGCAGGATCTTCCTGCATACCACCAAAGAGCTCCACGCAAGCACGAGCAACACGGTCTGGCGTATCAAGCAGACCTTCTCGCTCTGGATCCTCGCCAATAGCAAGCAAAAACTCCTTGACCGCGGCTTTTACGCGCTCTTGGTCAAGCTCTTTATAGTTATTTTCCGCTGCCATGAGGCAACCTACCTTTCACTCTTATGCAAGCGTTCTTTGAGCTGCGGCAACAACATGGCGAGCAAGAATTGCCGTTGTCACGCTACCTACACCGCCAGGAACAGGAGTGTAAGCGCTCACCAGTGATGCTACCTGCTCTGTATTGACGTCGCCAACAAGTTTTTGAGCTGCTTCATCCCAGTTAATACCTACGTCAATAATGGTTTGCCCAGCACGTACGTAGTCAGCCCCAATAAGGTGCGCACGACCTGCGGCCACAACCACAACGTCTGCCTGCTTAAGCGTAGCAGCAAGGTCTTTGGTCCTGCTGTGGCACACCGTCACCGTAGCGTTTCTTGCACTTAAAAGCGCAGCTACCGGACGACCAATGACGTTTGAGCGACCAACAACTGCAACAGACGCTCCCTCAAGGGGTACTTGGTAAAAATCAAGAAGCGCGAGAACTGCCTCTGCGGTGCAAGGCCCCAGTGCACCAGGAGTTCCACAAAGCGTTGCCAGCAGCATGGAATCAGTTGCACAATCAACGTCTTTTTCTGGAGCTAGATGCTGAAGCGCTTCATGCTCGTCAATTCCAGCAGGAAAAGGACGCATGGGTAGACAACCATGCACCAATACATCAGCGGAAACCTGGTCAAACGTAGCATTTACCTGCTCTTGTGTGACGTCTTCTGGAAGCTCAATGGTCTTAACTTCAAAGCCTACCTTCTCTGCACGCGTATAAGCCGCGCGCTCATAGGTAAGGTCATCGCTTTTCTGTCCAATGCGAACAATAACCAGCTTAGGAGTTACGCCTTGTGCACGAAGTTCCTGAACCTGAGCAGCAAGTTCTTCAGTTATTGCTTTAGCAACAGGAGCGCCACGAAGCTCCTGCGACAGAGTCTCTGAGCTCATGTTATGCCTCCTGTCTCAGCTGTACGCTTACCGCATCACTTACGGCGTCAGCTCGTGATACATAGGTGTCCAGAAGCTTATCTGCCTCATCAAGCAATGTTTGAGCATAGGCCGTATCATGCATGGAGCGCGTGTTTACAAACAACGTGTGAGAAGCTGCAATCAAAGCACCGCGCGCAAGAGCAGCGCCGCAACCTACGTCGGATAAAAGCATACGTGATCCCTTGATAAGCATCTCTTCGAGAAGTTCAATGGACTCGCACACTTTTCTCATAACCTTCAGCGGAGGTTGAGCTGCTTCTTTAAGAGCATCCTCAACAATCTCTACGCGCTTTGGATTATCTTTAGACACACTAAACGCGCTGGAAACCAGCAAAAACTGGCGAGAGTCCTCATCCATAAGCTCCATGAAGTCTTGGCGAAGAGCTCCAGCTCGGGCGATGTATTTTGCAAGATCATCTTCATGCTGAGCATAGGCAGGTTTTCCTTGTGCGTACACACCAGCCATTGAAGCCAAAGACACTGCAAGTGCCCCTACATAAGCAGCGGCACTACCGCCACCAGGAATAGGCTCTTTAGCAGCAAGGTGTTGAGCATAAGAATCTGCACTATACGTTGTAAACGCTACTTCTTCAGGTGAAGAGGGATAAGACATTAGAAAAGACCCACAATTCTTCCATCATCAAGAACATCAATATGCTCTGCAGCAGGAACCTTTGGAAGTCCTGGCATGGTCATAATAGAGCCAGTAAGGCAGACCACAAAGCCAGCGCCTGCAGAAACACGAACTTCTCGCACGGTAATCTTAAAGTTTTCTGGAGCGCCCAATTTGGTCTGATCGTCAGTAAAAGAGTACTGAGTTTTTGCCATACAAATAGGAAGCTCACCAAAGCCAAGCTCTTCAAGCTGCTGAAGCTGCTTGGCGGCACTTGGAGCAAATTCAACGCCATCAGCGTGGTAAATCTTGGTAGCAATGTCTGTAATTTTCTGCTTCAAAGACTCTTTGACATCGTAAGCAAAAGTGAGCTTAGACTCAGTCTGGCAAAGGCGCATAACCTCTTCTGCCAGAGCCTGGTCGCCCTTTCCACCTTTTGCCCAAACCTCAGATAGCACTACGTTTACGCCACGCTTCTTGCACTCCTCCTCTACCAGAGCAAGCTCTTCAGCGGTATCGGTTGGGAATGCATTGATGGCAACAACTACAGGAAGACCGTAGACCGTCTGGATGTTGTCAACGTGGCGAAGCAGGTTAGGAATGCCCTCTTTAAGCGCCTCAACGTTTTGCTGGTTAAGGTCTGCTTTGGCAACGCCTCCGTTGTACTTAAGAGCACGAACGGTTGCCACCAGAACAACAGCAGATGGAGCAAGACCGGTAGCTCTACACTTAATGTCCAAGAACTTCTCGGCACCAAGGTCTGCACCAAAACCTGCCTCAGTAACAACGTAATCTGCAAGACGCAGAGCAGTCTTTGTTGCCTCAACGGTATTGCAGCCGTGAGCAATGTTGGCAAAAGGACCGCCGTGGACAAGAGCAGGTGTGTGCTCAAGCGTCTGTACCAGGTTAGGCTGAATAGCATCTTTGAGCAGCGCTGTCATAGCGCCCTCTGCATGGATATCGCTAACGGTTACAGGCTTGCGATCATAAGTGTAGGCAATAACCATTCTGCCCAGGCGCTCTTTAAGATCTTTGATGCCGGAAGCAAGGCAAAATACAGCCATGACCTCGGAAGCAACCGTAATATCAAAGCCGTCTTGTCTTGGCATTCCGTCAGCAATGCCGCCAAGACCGTCAACAACATTTCTGAGCTGGCGATCGTTCATATCAACGCAGCGCTTCCACACCACGCGGCGTGGATCAATGTTGAGGCTATTACCCTGCTTGATGTGGTTATCCAGCATGGCGGCGCAGAGGTTGTTTGCAGCGCCAATAGCGTGGAAGTCTCCGGTAAAGTGAAGGTTGATATCCTCCATAGGAACTACCTGGGCATAGCCGCCACCTGCAGCACCACCCTTGACGCCAAAGACAGGACCCAAAGAAGGCTCTCTCAGGGCCAACATGGCAGACTGTCCCAAGCTGGACAAGGCATCTGCCAGACCAACCGAGGTAGTAGTCTTTCCCTCGCCTGCCGGCGTTGGGTTAATGGCGGTTACCAGCACAAGTTTGCCGCGAAGAGGCTTATCTGCCAAAGCACGTGCATCAAGCTTTGCCTTATAACGACCATAAGGCTCCAGAAAATCCTCTGGAATACCCGCACGCTTTGCCACCTCAAAGATGGGAAGCATCTCGGATGATTGAGCAATCTCGATATCGGATGTAACCTCAGACATGTTGTTCCTAACCTAAAGTGGACTATTTGCACGTACTAAACACAAGATGCGGCTGTTACACCGCATCAAGCTTTACCTATGAGAAGTCAGCAATCTGCTGCTCTAACTGAGCAACAAGCGTAGTAAGCTCTTCTGCGCGCGCACGTTTTTTCTCGATAACTTCAGGCGCTGCCTTAGCAACAAAGCCCTCATTAGCAAGGGTACGCTCCACGCCAGAAAGCTCCTTCTTTGCGGACTCAAGGTCCTTCTGAAGACGCTTAGCCTCTGCAGCAAGGTCAACAAGCTCGCCAAGAACAACGTACATCTCAAGGCCAGCATCGGTGACAGAGACAGAACCAGCAGGCTTCTGAGGCGCCTCAGCAACCTCAAGCGAGCTTACGCGACCAACGTTCTGAATGAAGGCTGCCTGCTCCTTCAGCGCTGCAACATCCTGTGCTGGAGCTTTAACCACAACAGCAAGGTCTGTCTTTGGAGACAGCCTATAACGAGCGCGAGAAGAACGAACAGCAGAAACAACAGTCTTAGCAAGTGAGAAGTTATGCTCAGCTGCCTCGTCAACAAAGTTGGCAAGTTTCTGTGGGTCTGGCCATTCAGAGATCATCAGGAACTCTGCATCGTGGCTCAAAAGGCCAGATGCAGGAAGAGCGTCCCAAACGCTCTCGGTAACAAATGGCATTGCAGGGTGCAAAAGCCTCATGCTGACGTCCAGAACAAAGACAAGGTTGCGCTGAACCTGCAGGCGCTCCTCAGGAGTTCCATCCAGAAGGCGACCCTTGCAGAGCTCAATGTACCAGTCGCAGACATCATTCCAGAAGAAGGACTGAATGTTACGAGCATACTCACCAAAGCCATAGGTCTCAAGCTGCTCAGTTGTCTCTGCCACAACCTTAGCAAGGCGCGAGAACATCCATGCATCTTCTGGTGTCTCTGCCTTTGGCATGCCGGCAGTATAGCCGTCGAGGTTCATCTGAACGAAGCGACTTGCATTCCAAATCTTAGTAACAAAAGAACGTGCCTGATCAGTTCTTGGAGACTCAATAAGCTCGCGAGTCTTCTTATCAAGAACAGCATCAAACTTAACGTCCTGGTTGTTAGTGATAAGCGTAAGCAGGTTATAACGCATTGCGTCTGCACCGTACTTAGCAATCAGGTCCATAGGATCTACGCCGTTACCCTTTGACTTGGACATGCGGCTGCCGTCCTTAGCCAAAATAGTTGCGTAGATGTAGACGTCGTGGAATGGAATCTCTTTGGTGAAGTAGAGCGAACTCATAATCATGCGAGCAACCCAAAGAGCAATGATGTCTCGAGCGGTTACCAGGACCTGTGTTGGGTGGTGACCCTCAAGCTGTTCAGGATGGTCTGGCCAACCCTGTGTAGCAAAGGTCCACAGCTGAGAAGAGAACCAGGTGTCCAGAACGTCCTCATCCTGATGAACATGATGACCGCCGCACTTTGGACAGACATCAGTGTCTTCCATAAGAGCATCCTGCCAGCCACAATCATCGCAGTAGAACACAGGAATACGGTGTCCCCACCAAAGCTGCCTGGAGATATTCCAGTCGCGGAGATTCTCCATCCAAGTGAGGTAGGTCTGAGTCCAACGCTCTGGGTGGAAGGTGACCTGACCGTCTTTGACTACCTGTGCCGCAGGCTCTTTGAGCTTATCGACGGCAACAAACCACTGCTCAGAGAGCCACGGCTCAAGAGTTGTGCCGCAGCGGTAGCAATGCATAACGGAGTGATCAAGATCTTCAACGTGATCAAGCAGGCCATGCTCTTCAAACCAAGCAACAATAGCCTCACGAGCCTGATCTCTGTCAAGGCCGGAGAACTCACCATAGCCGTCAACAACAACAGCATGCTCATCAAAGATGTTGATCTGCTCAAGGTTATGAGTCTGACCCATAGCAAAGTCATTAGGGTCATGAGCTGGAGTTACCTTAACAAAACCGGTACCAAAGCCTGCGTCAACATGCCAGTCAGAAAAAATTGGAATCTCTCGATTAACAATAGGCAGAATAACAGTCTTTCCAACAAGATCAGCCTTTTCTGGATCTTGAGGAGAGACAGCTACACCGGTATCGCCCAGCATAGTCTCTGGACGAGTAGTTGCTACGGTAATGTACTCGACGCCATTAACAGGCTCTTTGAGCGGGTAACGCAGGTGCCAAAGATGGCCCTTCTCGTCAGCGTACTCTGCCTCATCATCAGAAATAGAAGTCTCGCAATGAGGACACCAGTTTACGATGCGCTTTCCACGATAAATGAGCTGGTCATGATACCAGTCTACAAAGACCTTACGAACAGCCTGAGTGTACTCAGGAGACATGGTGAACTTCTCGTCATTAAAATCAATGGAGCAGCCCATGCGCTTAATCTGAGAAACAATGGTTCCGCCGTACTCGCGTGTCCAATCCCAGCAAGCCTCCAAGAACTTCTCGCGACCAATCTCCAGGCGAGAAATACCCTCTGACTTAAGCTTCTTATCAACCTTAGTCTGAGTTGCAATACCTGCATGGTCAGTTCCAAGAATCCAACGAGTTGAATAACCGCGCATGCGAGAATAACGAATGTAGGTGTCCTGGATGGTGTCATCCATGGCATGACCCATGTGAAGGATGCCAGTAACGTTTGGTGGAGGGATAACTACCGTACGGTCTTCAGTTCCCTTACTACGACCATAGCAATCTGCCTTCATCCACTTTTCAATGAGCTCAGGTTCAGCTGCCTGAGGATCATAATTCTTGGGCATTTCTTCCACAGTAATCTTGCCTTTCATATGCTGACAACATCGTCAAAATTTGCTTCATTTATTCTACTAATAAAAGACGACTTATGGGGCGCTTTCTTACCATTAGTTAAAATTACTATCGGTCTACACTTCTTGAAGCGTAGGTGAAGTAACAAGCTATACTATCTGCAGATACTTTTTATGAGGAGCTCTATGTCTGCCACAATTCCTGAATCCACTGCTCGACTTGAACTTGTTCTAGGAAAAAACCGCCTTGGACAGATTCAAAATTCCTGCGTCATGATCTTGGGGCTTGGTGGCGTTGGTTCAAACTGTGTTCAGGCGCTGGCCAGAGGCGGTGTGGGTTCCTTTGTTTTAGTGGATGCTGATGCAGTAGAAGCATCCAACCTTAATAGACAGGCTATTGCCTATGTGAGCACCATTGGAAAAAGAAAAGTTGACGTTACCAAAGAGATGATTCTAGACATTAATCCAGATGCTCACGTGGTCACCCTTGACGCATTTTTGCTTAAAGACAACGTTGACGAGCAGCTCTCTGCTCTTCCAAAACCAGATGTTGTAGTTGATGCTATCGATACCATTTCTGCCAAATTAGCTGTTGTGGCATGGTGTCAGAAGAACGATATCTATCTCATCTCCAGTATGGGTGGCGGCAATAAGATCCACCCAGAACTCCTGGAAATTACTACGCTTTCAAAAACGCATACCGATGCTCTTGCAAGAGTAATGAGAAAAGAGTCCAAAAAGCGCGGCCTTGCCGACTTCCGTGTGCTCTACTCCCCTGAGCCAGCGCGACCAGTTTTTGCACCAGAGGGCGCAACGGGAAAATCTGCCAAGCTAGGAACTATGTCCTAC
Organism: uncultured Atopobium sp.; assembly: GCA_916048235.1. GTDB lineage: Bacteria > Actinomycetota > Coriobacteriia > Coriobacteriales > Atopobiaceae > Lancefieldella. The sequence continues at coordinate 3,506 of CAJZGX010000009.1, read as the reverse complement.
TACCCTCCTATTATGGGTCAGATGATTGCCTCAGACGTCATCCTGCATCTTTCGGGGCTTGATCATGAGTAACCTCACATACTTTGATGCGCACGTCCATGCCAACCTTATGGACTCCCCGCTCAATGTAGCGAGAAGTTCCCATGACGCCGGATTAGGCTTCTTTACCTGCGGTGTTACTCCTCAGGACTACCTAGAACTTGCTCCTCAGCTTACGCAAGACAACATCCGTGTGGGACTTGGAGCACATCCCTGGTACATCTCTGATGAGCGCGTTACTCAAAAAGATATTAAGCTCCTGCTAGAGCTTATGGAGCAGACATCTTACCTTGGCGAGATTGGACTAGATTTTTCTTCTCGCTATTGTGTTGATGGACTGCAGGAGCTGCAGGTTAAGGCCTTTACGAAGATTTGCAAACGCGCAGCAGAGCTTTCTCAAGACAGCAAGCCCCGGGTGCTCTCGATGCACACCGTGAGAAGCGTTGATGCGGTACTAGACATTCTTGAGCAGACAGGAGCCGCTCAAGCGTGCATTCCTATCATCCATTGGTTTAGCGGTAGCTCAGAAGAGCTCCAAAGGGCTATTAAGCTTGGCTGTTGGTTCTCTGTTGGTGAGATGAGCCTAAAGACTAAGCGTGGCCGTGAATACGCTAAGGTCTACCCAAAAGATAAACTCCTTACCGAGACTGACCTTCCCTCCAGTGATCACACAGATATTGACGCACTTGACATTGTTGATAGCCTGAAACGCGCGCTGAGCGGTCTTAGCGAGGCCCGTGGATACTCTGTGCAAAGTGAAGTAATGGCAAACGCAGCAGGCGTTTTTGGCGTCTAAGTGTTAAAGTCTTACGTATGAGAAGATTACGTAAAATACCCACACAACGCCTTGTTGGAACAGGCAGGGCGCAACTTTCTGGAGCAATGCTTGCAAGCTCATCCGATGAGCTGGGGCTTGCTCTTAATGACGTTGTGCTTGTTTTTGCCTGCAGCGATAACTTTGTGCCGTATTTATCTGTAGCAATTCAATCTATCATTGAGAATGTCAATCCAGAGCGTCGTTACGACATCATTGTTTTGACGCGTGACCTCACTCCTACCAGCATGATTACGCTTACTCGTCAGGCTCAGCTTGTTGATAACGTCCATGTTGGTTTCTTAGATGTTGATGCTGCTCTTGGTGATATTGAGCTTCCTCATCATGGTCACTTTAGACCAGAAACTTACTATAGGCTGCTTGCTCCCTCGCTGCTTCCTAACGTCAATAAAGCCATCTACCTTGACTCTGACCTGGTGGTTAATACCGATATTGCAGAACTCTACGATATCGATGTCACAGGATACTTGGTAGGCGCTACACGCGACGCTGATACTATTGGTCAGATTGATGGCTATGACGCCACAGTTGGCCCCTACCTCAAAAATGAACTGGGCATGGATGATCCTCACGATTACTTCCAAGCAGGCGTCATTTTGATGAACCTTGAAGAGATTAGAAAGCAAATTTCTCCTGAAGAGTTTCTAAAGGTCTCAACCATGCGCGCATGGCGCTGGCTTGATCAAGATGTTCTTAACAGGTTTGTAAACGGCCATTATCTTCGTATTAATATGAAATGGAATTACCTGGTAGACTGGCAATTCCTCCGTCGCGATCACATTGTTGCTCAGGCACCAAAAGATGTGCGAGAAGAATACGAAGAAGCTCGTAAGAATATCTGCATTGCGCATTTTGCAGGACCAGACAACAGGCCTTGGCTCTATCCTAACTCAGATCTTGCAGGTCTTTTCTGGTTCTATGCTCGTCGCTCCCCGTATCTTGAGGAGCTCCGCTCACAGCTTGAAGAGTCAAGACGTACGGTAAGAGGTCTTTCTCACCGTGTGCAGAGCGGCGTGCTTTTCCGCGGCTTGATGCCTTTGTTTGATACCGTTTTTCCACCAGGCACCAAAACCCGCACCCAGCTTATTACGTCATACAACAAACTTGGTGGCGGCAATCTGTAACGTAAAAGAAAACCTCCCATTTCTCCTATCCAAGAAATGGGAGGTAATTCATTTTGACTTTCTTGTCATATTACTAATTTACTACGTCAGTAAGTTTTTCTCGGATATTGAGATTTGCACTCTGAGCAATTTGGTTAATTCTATTAATCCACTCAGTGTCTTTATTCTGAAACAGTTGATTACGCTGATATTCTTGCATTTCCCCACTCATGGATTGAGAATATGCCACCTGATCACCAATACACAAATCAATATTGTCTGTTGTCGCTCTTGTATCAGATGTATTGATTATCTTTAGACATACACAGGTATTACTCTGACTATTTTGCGTTGCAGCATTAAAAATATCGGCATTCTTAAATTGAATGTGATATGCCTCTGCATTTCCTAGCAGCGCATTTATAGCGTGCGGTCCAAGGTCTTGCATCACATAGCCAATAAACTTTCCGTTTGTTGAAATCATCCAATACACAGAGTTACAAAAAAGCTCTCCGTCCTTTGAATAGACAAATTGAACCGGACCAGAGATTTGCAAGTCTTCAACTTTCAAATCATTTAATCCAGACTGGCTTATCCAAACTGAATCTTCCTGCTCTAGCTCAGAACGCCAATTATCAATAAAATACTGAGCAGCATTACGCCTCATTGCTGGAATGCACCACTCATAAAGATGTCCGTGGTAGTTATATTCCACAACACCATAGAGAACAGAAACAATAACAAGTACCAGCACCACAATTCCTGCAGCTACTTTTTTGGCTTTCATTGTTCCTCCTCATTATTATTATTTACTGGAGTAATGTTTGGTGGAAGACTGATTGAAGCGTGTCCATTACTGTCAAACTTGTATACAACTGTGCCAATTCTTGCTTTTGTATTTCGTAACATTGAACCAGCAGGACCGCCAGAAACAGGAATATTCTTATTAGTTCTAAAATAATAACGGCAGTTCAATTTTCCAGAATCAAACCAACCTGTATGCATCTTCCCATCTTGATCTAAATAAAAACGATATCCTTCATCATCAATCCAGCCCGTAAGCATTATTCCTGATGAATTAAAGTAGTACCAATCATTTTTAATTTTAATCCATCCAGTTTGAAAAGCCCCATCATTATATGCATAATACCAATTATTACCTATATACATCCATCCATATTCCATAGCACCAGAATTATTAAAATGATAGTACTTACCATTAATCGACTGAACCCCAGTAACCATCCGACCTGAACTATTAAAGTAATACCAGCTTCCTTTTACCTGCACCCAGCCGGTAGCCATTTTGGCATTTTCATAAAAATAATAATAGTAGCCCTCTATATTTTTCCAGCCACTTTGTGCAGATCCGTCGGAAGTTAAATAATACCAATCAGAATTATATTGAAGCCATTTATTTGATTGTAATTTGCCATCTTCTCCGAGATAATACCATTTTTCTTTATCATATAGCCATCCAGTATGCATTACAGAGTTAGAATCGAAATAATAATATACTCCACCTATAG
>CAJZGX010000008.1:0-15888 GCA_916048235.1 uncultured Atopobium sp. | reverse complement strand
GCGTCATGTATACGTCTTTTTAACAGATTATCCGACTTAGGTGTGTTTTGAACTGACTCCTATTTTCTCGTGTCCAAGAAATGGGAGGTAGTTCAAAAATTTTATTTCTAGAGGCGTATTTGTTACTTATTAGCTCTTGCAGTTTATTACTTCATTTTCTTGCGGAGACCAAGCGCAACAAGAGTAGTGCCGGCTGCTGCAACAATACCTGCTACAGAGCTTGCGTCACCTGTATTAGGCAGAACGCTCTTCTCGCGCCTTGGTGCAGGAGTTTGGGTTGCATCAGAGGCAGGCACAACTGGAGTGGGCTCTGGTTCTGGCTGAGGCTCAGGTTCTGGCTCTGGCTCAGGATTTGGCGCCCAAAGAGGAGCAAAAAAGTAATAGTAAGTTGTAGTGTCATCACGCAGGTCATCAGTAACGGACCACGTGGTAATATCAGCAAAATTCACGTGAACAAATCCATTAGCATCAACGGTGTAAGGCATCGACTGGTCAGGAGTTGCGTTATCCCTTTGATTACCGAGAAGTGTTTCTGACGAATATCCTACCAGCGTGTAACCGTCTCGCTGAATATTTCCATCAAAAGTAAAACTCTTATGATCGTCTGAAATCGTTGCAGGAATATAGGCATTTCCGTTGTATTGAGTGCCGTATGCACCGACAACAAGGTTAATTCTAGTATTCCAACCAACTTCAGGATCATAATAACGAACAATAGTTGCACCATTGTCATCTGTTGAGGTGGTGCTGGCAGCAGCCTCAGTTGAAGTGGTTGTCTCAGTTGTCGCAGTCGTCTCAGCTGCGGTGGCTGCTTCAGTTGTAGCGGACGACTCGGTCGAGACGGTTGTCTCAACTGTGACGGTTGCCTCAGCTGCATCGTTAGTTGCAGTCGTTGCAGTAGTTGCGGTTGCTTCTGTCACCTCAGTACCCTCTGCAAGCGCAAGAGAAGAAAATATTGGCGAGAAGACCAATGCTCCTACAAGAACACCAGAAAGAATAAGGAGCTTTGTGCTGTTGTGAAAATACTTAGGCATAAGGATTTATTTCTACTAAGAAGCGACTATTTACTGCTGCATTTTCCTGCGGAGACCAAGTGCAACAAGAGTAGTGCCAGCTGCTGCGAAAACACCTGCTACCGAGCTTGCGTCACCTGTATTAGGCAGAACGCTTTTCTCGCGCCTTGGTGCAGGAGTTTGGGTTGCATCAGATGCAGGCACTACTGGAGTGGGCTCTGGTTCTGGTTGAGGTTCTGGTTGAGGTTCTGGCTCAGGCTCAGGATTTGGTGCCCATAAGGTAGTTAGATGATAGCGAATCGTAATAGTGTTTGTATCAATATCGTCGGTAGCACTCCAGGCAACAATATCATCAAGATTCATATGAACATTGCCACTCTCATCGATAGTATATGGTTTCGACATATCTGGTGTTGCATTGTTTATTTCCTCTTGCGAAAAATAACCTGTTGAAAAACCTACCAGTGTGTATCCCTCACGCTGAACATTGCTGCTAAAAGAAACGCTCTTAAAATCATCTGAAATAGTTGGTGGAATATAATCTTTTCCGTTATAAGTGCCGCCATCTGTTGATACTGAAATGTGGATTTCACGCATTATGCCATCGGCGCCCATATAAGATCCAACTGCCTCTGCGTCACTATCATCATCTGTTGAGGCAGCAGGAGCGGTCGACTCAGTTGTGACAGCAGACTCTGTTGTTGAAGTAACTTCAGTTGTAGTTGCGGCCTCAGTTGTAGTGGTGACCTCAGTTGTGGCGCTTGCCTCAGCTACCTCAGTACCCTCAGCAAGAGCCAACGCAGAAAGTACTGGCGAGAAAACCAACACGCCTGCCATAATGCCTGCAATTGCAAGCAGCTTTATGTTGTTGCGCAAATACTTTGACATTTCATATTCCTTAACTCGTGTATTTCAAGAAAAACAATTGTTTTTTAAACATGTTTCAACGGTTTGGTAAGTATATATGAAAAGAAATCGCAGTTATACCGCCAAAACACCCAGTTATAGATATTCTTAAAATATCTATAACTGGGTGACAAAAACGTTATTTATTCAGCAATTACAGCGACTGAATAATCTCTTCTCCACGAGCATTCTGTGGAATAAAGCGAACCTGACGGCGAGGCTCAGCGTCGTCGGATTCCAGTTCTTCCTCAGACAATCTAGAAACATACACATCAAGGGTTCTCTCGCCAATTTGCTCTGCAAATTGCTCTCCCCACTCGATGATAGTTGGACCGTCAGATTCAAGCGCATCGTACAGGCCAGTGTCTTCAAGCTGGTCGGGATCGTTTAAGCGATACAGGTCAAAGTGGTAGAGCGGCATGGTTGTGCCCTCGTAGACCATCTCAATGGTAAAGGTTGGGCTGGTCACGTCGTCCGTGACACCCATACCAGCAGCAATGCCTTTGGTGAGCTGCGTCTTTCCTGCGCCCAGGTCTCCCGTAAGTACCAGAACGTCCCCCGCTTGCAGGAGTTTGCCCAGAATCTGACCAAGAGCAATAGTTTGCTCTGTGGTGGTAGAGACATACGTGCCACCTGCGGTTTTCTCTGGCAGGTTGCTTGCGGCAGTATTGTTTGTTGCAGCGTCGTTTGCGCCGGTATTTGCGCTGGTAGAAAGGTTAGTCACAAGAACCTCCTCGGGGGTGTTCCTCAAGCCAATCAGCAAGAAGTCGCAGGTCATCTTTAAGATACTGCGCCCACTCCTTGCGATAAATAGTTGATGCGGGATGCATAGTGGGTAGCACGCTAAAGGCGCCTATCTGGTAAAACTTGCCGCGCAGCTCCGTCACGCCCTTATCGGTGTGCATGACAAACTGCGTTGCAAAATTACCCAAGCAAACAATAACGTCCGGTTTAATAGCACGAATCTGGTCACGAAGGTATGGAGAGCACTCCTCCACCTCAGCTACCTTGGGATTTCTGTTTGAAGGCGGTCGGCATTTGACCACATTAGAGATAAAAACATCCTGGCGAGAAAGGCCAACTTCTTCTAACAGTGCATCAAGCTTTTTGCCCGATACGCCCACGAAAGGTTGACCGCTTAGATCCTCATTTTTACCAGGAGCTTCTCCCACAATCATGACGCGAGCTGTGGGATTTGGGCCACCAAACACAATGTTGGTGCGTGTTTCCCAAAGCGGACACTTCTTGCAATCAGTTATCTGTTCACGAATCTCGTCAAGCGTGACCGCCATTAGATGTACACCTTATCGAGGCGCGCACCAAAGTTGCAAACTACCTCGTAATTGATGGTCTCGCGAAGGTCAGCCATCTCATCTGCAGTGATTTCTTGGTCACCGTCTTTGCCGATAAGGGTAACCACGTCACCATGGCGAATTTCGTGTGCAGGCTTATTAGCGTGTGTACCTGCGGTATCAACAGCAATCATAAACTGATCCATGCAGATATTACCCACCTGGCGGACACGGTCTCCGCGCGTCAAAACATCCATGCGGTTAGAAAGGCTACGTGCAAGTCCGTCGGCGTAGCCAATAGGCACGGTAGCTACCTGGATGTTATTGCGAGGAACACGCCACGTCATACCGTAACTAACGCCGTCGCCAACAGCTGGATATATTACGCGCGTCACGCGACCGCGCACGCTCATAACGGGCTGCAGGTCAATGCGGGGAATGGTGAGCTTGCTTGGATGAAGTCCATACAGGCCAATGCCCACACGAACCATATCGAACTGAATGTCTTTGTGCAGAACAGTGCCAGGAGTGTTATCAGCGTGAACCAAGCCCAGCTCATAGCCCGCGTTTTTGAGTGCCGTAACCGCTTCAATAAAGCGATTAACCTGCAGGTCAAAGTCCCAGTTGTCGAGCACGTCGGCCGTAGCAAAATGCGTAAACGTACCAGCGCATTCAAGACCCCTGTGGAAATCGATAGAGCCGCGAACCTCAAGTAGATCTTCTCGCCTAACGCCAATACGGGTCATGCCAGTATCGATGGCCAGGTGATAGCGGCCAACCTTATTAGCTGCGGCGGAAGCCTCGCCATACGCAAGGGCAAAGTCCACCGTGTAGACTGACGGCATAATGTCAAAGCGGACGAGGTCTGGGATGGAAGTGACTGGAGGCTCGGAAAGCACCAGGATGGGGTTATCAATGCCGGAACAGCGCAGCTCAACACCCTCATCGACCGTTGCAACGGCAAACTGATCAGCACCCACGGACTGCATGGCTTTAGCGCACTGAGCAGCACCGTGACCGTATGCGTCAGCCTTAACCACACACATCATTTTGACACCGCGGTTAAGCTGGGCCTTAAACGCCTTTACATTGTGGCGGACGGCAGAAAGATCAATCTCTATCCAAGCCCATCTATCCTGGGGATATGCCGACATCAGGCTCACCTACTCCGCAGCTTCTTCAAAGTCTGCCATAGGGAATGCAATCTGCTCTTCAAGTGCATCGGAGGCAAGGCCAATAACGTCACAGATGTCGCCAGCCATAGCTCCGCGTACACCGAACTTCTCGGCAGCTAGCTGACCTGCGTATGCGTGAACCTCACAGGCAAGTGAGCAGAAGGTTGGCAGGTCATCAACTTGACCAGCAACCTGAGCCAAGCGGCCAGCAATAGTACCAGCAAGAACGTCGCCAGAGCCAGCAGTTGCCAACGTAACGGGACCAGGCTTTGGCAGCACGGCTTTCTGAACGCCAACGCAGCCAGTTGCGGTTCCCTTAGCAACAATGACCAGCTCAGAGCCACCGTCTGCCCAGACAATCTTGCGGGCAGCCTCAAGCTGACCCACCAGACTTGCAGGAGGATTATCTACCTGGTTAACCAGGCGACCAAGCTCGCGACGATGCGGCGTCATGATGAGCGGAGCGGTACGACGAGTGAGCTCGGGGAAATCTGGAAGGTTGTTATTAGTGAGGCGAGCAATGCAGTTGAGCGCGTCGGCGTCAACAATAACGGGCAGCTCAGAGTCAAGTAGCGCGGAGGTAACCTTGACGGTTCCGCCAGAGACGCGCATGCCAGGGCCAACCAGCGTAACGGTGCGCATAGCAGCAAGCTGCAGCACCAGTGGAGCTGCTTCCTCGGTAAACACGCCCTCAGCGTCGCACGGGAGGCCAATAACGGGAACCTCTGGCAACATCATCTGAACGCAGCTGACAATGGCCTCAGGAACTGCCAGAGTAACGTAGCCAGCACCCGCACGAGCAGCCGCCTTAGCAGCAAAAACAGCAGCTCCGGGGAAGCGGCTTGAACCACCAACCACCAATACGGAGCCACGAGAGTATTTATCGCAGTCGTTGAGCTGGGCAGGAACAGAAGCAAGATAATCTTCCAGGTCAACGCGCCAGGCAACAGGATCTGCCTCAACAACCAAGCGCTCAGTCTGCTCGGCCAGAGGAGCCACAACAATGGAGCCGCAAACGTCGCGGCCTGCGTCTGCAATAAGGCCGGGCTTGAGCGCAATCATGGTAACGGTGACGTCAGCAACAACACACGCGCTTTCTACCTGGCCCTTCTGCGCAGAAAGGCCACTTGGAACGTCAACAGAAAGTACGCGAGCGCCGGACTGATTGAGGCACTCAATCCAAATATCAAATGGAGCACGAACCTTGCCGTGGAAGCCAGTTCCCAGCATGCAATCGAGCACCACGTCAGCTGTTGCCAGCAGGTCAATCAGCTCCTGGCGAGAAGGGCCAACAAGCACGGAAACTCCCGCGCGAACGGCGCGTTGCGCCATCTGACGTGCAAGATCGCCGGAAATCTGATCAGGCTCAAGCGGAGTAACTACCTTAACGTTGCAGTTTCTAGAGCGCAGCGCTTCTGCTGCCACCCAGCCATCTCCACCGTTATTGCCAAGACCTACGAGGATGACAACGTTAGAGATGTCCCCTCCCATGCCAAGGGCCTCTTGAGCAGCAGCGTAACCTGCACGGTGCATGAGCTCGGAAACGCTCACGCCCACGCGTGTCAGCGCAATCTCTACACGCTTGATGTCCTCAACATTTAGTACCGGCTGCATAACTTACTCCTCGAATTTAACAACATCATCAAAGGTTGTCTCAATTATAGGTTCTTGCACGCGCTCAAGCTCATCCAACACAGAACGAGCTTCTTTGAACGAACGTGCCAGCTCTTGGGCAGCATCTTCCTTTTGATCTACCTTGGGTTTTACGGCGTTGGTTACCGCAACCGCATTGGCTACCGCAACATCTCTGGTATACGAGATAGAAAGCGCAATCTCCTGCACGCCCTGCTCAGCCGCAATCTGTGCAGCCTTACCCGCTAGACGAGCCTGTGGCCTGCCCAGCTGATCTCTCTCAACAGAAACATCCTGAAAACCAATACCAGACGAGAAACCCGTTCCTAAGGCTTTGAGCACGGCTTCTCTTGCTGCAAAGCGGGCAGCATAGTGCTCCGCAGGGCGAGCAGTGCGCTCACAATACGCACGCTCGGCATCGGTGAACATACGGCGAATAAAGTGAGGGCGTCTCTCAATTGCCTGCTGCATGCGGGCAATCTCAAGCATATCTACACCTATTCCTGCCAGTGCCATCGTATCCCCTGGATCTATCTGCGCTTAAGCGCTGAGCCTATACTCCTCGAGTGCATCGAGCACAATCTGATTTGCCTGCTGGCAGAGCTCATCGGTTGGAGCTTCTGCAAGAACGCGCACTAGAGGCTCTGTTCCGGAAGCGCGGACCAACACGCGACCATTGCCCTCAAGGAACTTCTCGGCAGCTGCAACTGCGTCGTTGACCTTAGGAGACTGCATAGCAGCCTCTTTGTCGGTGACGCGAACGTTAACCAACTGCTGTGGATATAGTGTAACGGGACGAGTCAGCTCAGAGAGTTTCTCGCGCTCTGCTCGTAAGACCTCCATAATACGGAGGCTGGTCAAGATGCCGTCGCCGGTCTTTGCCAGGTCACCAAAGATGATGTGACCACTCTGCTCGCCGCCCAGGCTGTACTCGTTCTCGTTCATGCAAGCGTAGACGTACTTATCGCCCACGTTGGTCTTCTCGTAAGAGAGGCCAGCGTCGTCAAATGCTTTGAACAGGCCAAAGTTACTCATGACGGTGGTAACTACGGTCTGCTTTGCCAGGCGACCATACTTGTTGAGGTAGGTACCGCAGACGTAGAGGATCAGGTCTCCATCAACCACGTGGCCGCGCTCGTCAACTGCCAGGCAGCGGTCAGCGTCACCATCGTAGGCAAAGCCCACGTCAAGGCCGTTCTGGACTACAAAGCGCTGCAGCTGGTCAATGTGGGTGGAGCCGCAATCAACGTTGATGTTGAGGCCGTTTGGAGCATTGTTGATAACGTGGGTCTCGGCGCCCAGTGCGTCAAAAACAGGGCGAGCAACACTAGAAGCTGCGCCGTTTGCGCAATCCAGGCCAATCTTCAGGCCCTGGAGGCTAAAACCGCAGCTAGCAATAAGGCTGGAGATGTAGCGGTTGCGGCCCTGCATGTAATCAACCGTGCGGCCAATGCTGTCACCGGTTGCCAGAGGAACGTCAAACTCGCCGTCAATATAGGACTCTACCTGCTCAAGGACGTCCTCGTCCATCTTGTAGCCGTCTTTGTTGACCAGCTTGATACCGTTATCGGTGAATGGGTTGTGAGAAGCAGTAATCATGACGCCGCAGTCAAAAGCGCCATCTACTACCTCAAAGCTGACGCCAGGTGTAGGAATGACGTGCAGCATGTACGCGTCAGCGCCAGAAGCAACCAGGCCCGAGACAAGCGCGGACTCAAACATATAGCTTGACCTGCGGGTATCCTTACCAATGATGATACGAGCCTTGCGAGCCTGCTTAGCTCCGTAATACCAGCCAATGAAGCGGCCAATTTTATACGCGTGATCGACGTTCAGACCCTCGTTTGCGCGGCCTCTAAAGCCGTCGGTTCCAAAGTACTTCATAAGCGTCTCCTAAGCTGCGAATGTAATGTTGTCGGGTGGAGAGCAACGTGCGCGCGAAGCGCCAGCGAACTACTCGACAGGTGGGGCTTCTCGCCAGATGGCGAGAAGAACGTGCGGACTGAAACAGTTGCGCAAATATGCAAAATGCAACCATTTAAAAGTATACAAAAAAGAGACCTGCCGATATACAACAGGTCTCTTTGTGAGGACTTTTTTGGGTCCAGCGGCCTTAGCGCTTGGAGAACTGAGGACGCTTACGAGCCTTCTTCAGACCGTACTTCTTACGCTCGACCGCACGGGAATCGCGGGTGAGGTAGCCGGCCTTCTTAAGGTCATCACGATACTCGCCAGCCTCAAGAAGAGCGCGAGCGATGCCCAGGCGAAGTGCGCCGGACTGACCATTGATGCCGCCGCCATCGCAGTTTGCGAAGACGTCAAAGCGCTCAAGGGTATCGGTAATGCGGAGAGGTGCGGTTGCGTTATCTACGAGCTGCTGGCGACCAAAGTACTGGGTTGCCTCGCGGCCATTAACGGTAACCTTACCAGTTCCAGGAACAAGACGAACACGAGCGACGGCCTCTTTACGACGGCCGGTGCCGGTGTAAACAGCGGTGTTATCTGCCATCGTTTAGCCCTCCAGCTCAATCTTGACGGGATTCTGTGCAGCATGTGGGTGCTCAGCGCCGGCGTAAACCTTAAGCTTCATACCCTGCTTGCGACCAAGAGTGGTCTTAGGAAGCATGCCCTTGACTGCGTGCTCAACAACACGCTCTGGGTGCTTCTCCATCTCTTCCTTGAAGGAAGTGATCTTCAAGCCACCAAGGTAGCCGGAGTGACGCCAATACTCCTTGTGATCAGCCTTAACACCAGTAAGGACGATCTTGTCTGCATTGATGATGACAACAAAGTCACCAGTATCAGCGTTTGGGGTGTACTGTGGCTTGTTCTTACCACGAAGAATCATGGCAGCCTTTGTAGCCAGACGACCGAGCGTTGCGCCCTCAGCGTCGATGAGCACCCACTTGCGCTCGACTTCGCCAGCCTTGGCGAACTGAGTCGACTTCTTCACTTGACTCCTCCTACGAATTACGAGTTGATAACCCCTGGACGGGTCATCGATGCTTTTTCTTGTCAGAGATTACGGGGCTCTGTGGAAAAGCCTTAAAAGTATACTCCACTCTTTAGCAGTTATACGCGGGAATTTTTGTTGCTTCACGAATGCAACAATTCGTTCAAATTTGACGGGTTTCTCCACATTGAAAAGCCGTCCACAGCACAAGAACAACCACTTGGCCTGCTGTGCGATGCATTTTGTTTCGACTTTTTATTTTATGGGGCGAGAAGTGCGGGCGTGCTCGTATGTTTACACCAAGGTCAAAGCTACAACGTCAGGAGGAAACAATGCGTGACACAGATTTTGTCGCACGTTTGCACCGGAACTTTGCGTTGCTGGGCGGCCAGCTTAAAACCCGCTTCAAGAACCATGTTGTTCTGAGCACCTCGCTTGCTCTGTTTGCGGCGCTTTTGCTGGTGATTCCATTCTACGGATGCTCGCCAGCCGCTTCTGAGAACGCTCAGGGCAGCTCAACCGCTCAAACGGAGGCGCAGAAAGATCAGAAAGAGGAGGCTCCTAAGGGAACGGTTAAGGCAACATCGTTCTACTCGCCAACCCTTGGTCTGGACTGGAACTATGACGTCTACCTGCCCGCAGACTACGAGTCCAATCCCGATAAGACCTACCCTGTTGTATATATGCTGCATGGACTGTATGGCAATCATCGCAATCTGCTGGAGCGCTTTGATTCATCCGCCATGCTTGACGAGGCCATTCAAACCGCTGGTCAGGGAGCTATCGTGGTCTTTGTCGACGGCTTTAACAGCTTCTACATTGACTCCGCCGACCGCGGCCTCAAGATGGAATCTGCCATCATGAACGACCTGGTACCTTACATTGAGAGCACATATCGCGTGTCAAAAGACCGCAAAGATCACGCAATCGGCGGCATTTCTATGGGCGGTTATGGTGCAGCTCGATTTGTTTTGCATCACTCCGATTACTTTAGCAAGGGCATTTTGCTCTCGCCTTCTGTTTGGACAACCCTTGCTGACGACAACTTTATTTACACGTCTCAGCACGCCTTTAGCGACGGAACTACCAGCTGGTCATGGGATTTGTACAAGCAGCTATTCCCAACCCGGTATCTTGGTGAGGTTGATCCAAGTCAGGTTTCGTTCTTTGTGGCAACAACTTCCGACGACGGCGTAGTACCTGTTGCTGACGTCGACGCCTTTGTTGAGCAGCTCAAAAATGCTGGTATCAACGTTGACTACCAGCGCGACTCCGGCGACAACCACAACTGGAAGTACTGGTCCAGGGTTGCTCCAACTGCATATGCTTGGGCGCTCGACCAGTTCAAGAGCGCTGACAGCAAGTAAGCACTGACGGCACCGGGCGGCGCGGTGCGGGTCCAGGGCGAGCCGCAAGTGCGCCGCAGGGCCGCAGGTCCAGGGCGAGCCGCGAGTGCGCCGCCGGGCCGCGGGTCCAGGTTGGGCCGCGAGTGCGCCGGGTTTCTCGCCAGAAAAGACCGCGGATATGCGCGTAACAACGCTGTCCGCGGTTACTTTTTTGCCGAAACTGAAGTATTATCAGCGTAGATAACTTGCGCCGATTGCGGCGCCGCAAACCGAGGAGCGACTATGCCCAGCATCTACACCGTCACGCTCAACCCCGCTCTGGACAAGACCGTCCAGGTTCCAAATTTTGCCGTTGAACAGGTGAATCGCATCACGTGGCTCAGGCAGGACGCGGGTGGCAAAGGCATCAACGTCTCCAAGGTCATCGCTAAGCTGGGGGGAGAATCTACCGCCATCGCCGTTCTTGCAGGTCAAACCGGCAAATGGATCGCCGATACACTTAGCGAGAATAACATCAAGGTCCAGGCAATTTTTGTTCCCGGCGAGACGCGCACCAACCTTAAGGTTGTTGATACCGAGGGTGGCACCAATACCGACATCAATGAGCCCGGTCCCGAGATCACTGACACCGTACTTGACCAGGCACTTGCTGACGTGATTGCCGAGACTTCTGCCGGCGATATTGTGGTTCTTTCCGGCAGCCTCCCCCGCGGAGCTGCCTCTGATACGTATGGCCGCTGGACTCGTGCTTTGCGCGACGCCGGGTTGAAGGTATACCTGGACGCTGACGGCGCAGCCCTCTCAGCTGGCCTTGAGCAGAAGCCATACTTCACCAAGCCAAACGACCACGAGCTTTCCGCCATGCTTGGCCGTGAGCTTGCCGACGTGGACGCGATTGCCGCTGCCGCTTCCGAATTTGTTGCTGGCGGCATCAACACGGTCTGCGTTTCCATGGGTGGCAACGGCGCCGTCTACGCTACGGCCGACGAGGTTTGGTATGCAGGCCCAGTAAAAGTCCAGGTAGGAAGCACTGTCGGTGCCGGTGACTCCGTTGTGGCGGCGTTTGCCTTTGCAGATGCACAGGGTCTCTCGACAGAAGACGCACTGCGACTGGCTATGGCCACGGGCGCCGCAAACGTCATGGAGAGCGGAACTCAGGCGGCGGAGCGCTCGGTTGTGGATTCGCTTATCGAGAAAGTGCAGCTCACGCGCCTGCGCTAGCGCGCGGGATGCGAGTACGCGGGTGCATTGCGGGTGCACCGGGTTTCTCGCCAGGCGGGCCTGTCTAGCAATGTGCGCCTAAAAAGTGCAAAGAATCTGTATTTGAGGCACAGATTCTTTACAGAAATCAGGCAAATCCACAGATTCTTTGATGATTTTAGGCAAAATTTACAGATTCTTTGACAAAATCAGGCGCGTGAACGATAGGCGCTTTGACCCTAAATTTTGAGCCTGAAAACTGCACCATGTCTGAGTAAATTTACCCAGACATGGTGAGAAAATCAGGCAAATAGCTCAGACATGGAGTACTTTTCCGGCAAATCGTTCAGACATGGCGAGAAAATCAGGCGCGCATAATGTCGTGCGCATAACGTCGCGGGCATAACGTCTCACTCGAAGCGCCGTCGTGCGAAAACGCTCGCGACCTTTCCGCAGTTAATCAGTAGCACCCGCGGTTTTCCTGCGGTTGCATTCGAGCTTCCAGCCAATCATCCAACCAACTGCAAGAACGTAATTCTCGATAGCGCCCACCAAATTTACCGACTCGTGAGCACTCAAAAAATGGATGAAGTGATTGGTTCCAATTCCAATGCCGCCCAGAATCAGCGCGAGCAAAATTGCACGTAGATAGACCCAATCGTAGTGGAAACAAGTGGTGACCAAAATGATGAGCACCGCGAGATTCCAAAAACCAATCTCTCGCTGCCATCCGGTCGAAATGCCATAAGCGGCGTTGCTTCCCATGTACTCGGGGGCGACGATCTGCAGAATTGCCGCACCGGTCATCGCGATGATAACCAGCGCAAACATCACTTTCAAAAACCTGTTCATCGGTGTCTTCAAAACAAACTCTTTTCGTATCAATTTGTGGTTCCTGCACAGGCAACGTGAGCGTCGCTCGCGTCCCTACTCGATAAAACTTTCAATCTCTTCGAGGCGCTCAAGTGCAACTTGTCGACCTGTCAGGTACAGAGACAACAGGGCCTCACCGGACTTCTCGTTAACTTTAACTTCAACTGGCTCGGGAGGCTCAAGCACCAGCACTCTACCCTCTTCCTCCAGCTCAAAGAGCTGTTTGCGCTGGTCCATGTAACGCTCGGCGCGAGAAGCCAGCGCAGCTTCAAAGTACGGATACGCGGAGTAGAGCTGCGAGCGAATGGCAATCTGCTCGTTGACGTCGGTTTTTACGAAGTTTCTGTCCTGCGTAACAATGACCAGCGCTTTCTTTGCTGGCGTGTGATCGGGAACGTCAACCGCGTACTCAGCTTTTCCGTCGGGCAGACCAAGAGCTGCCGCAAACGGAATTGAATCGGTTGTTCCGCCGTCCAAATAACGATGCCCGTCCAGCTCAACCATGCGAGAAACCGTTGGCATCGACGCAGACGCTCGGACCATGGTCACGTCTTCCGGGAACTTTTTTACGTGCAGATATGCCGACGTACCAAACGTAACATCGGACGCAACCACGTACATCTGCATGGGATTTTGGTTAAACACCTCGTTATCGCAGGGATCCAGGCGGTTTTGAATCTCGTCAAACATGAAATCCGCACCCGCAATGTCGCCAGTAGTGATCAGCGAGCGGATCGAAAGAAAACGGGGGTCGTCCCTAAATGCCAGCATAATGCGCATGGCACGACCCATCTGCTTAGACCTAAAACTCACAGCGTTGATGGCACCTGCGGAAACTCCCCACACACTCTCAAAGTTGGTGACGCCCTTCTCGCGAAGCACATCAAGGATTCCAGCGGTAAAAATGCCTCGATAACTGCCGCCTTCTAGAACAAGCGCAGTTGAAGATGAGTGCGCCGACTCCTGGCGCGCGCCGCCGTTCTGCGAGAGTTTTTGCTGCTGATCGTCCATAACAACCTCCGAACTTTGTTATTCAGAGTGTACCCAATTTCTGCCCGGCCGCCCGCCCGGTTTTCCACACAAAAAAGCGCCTGAATATCAGGCGCTTTACATGCACGTTATATTTTTCTGGCGAGAAACCCGTCGGCTTTACAACTCGGTCGGCGCCGCAGGCTCTTCCCCTACTTGCGAACCTTACGAGAAGCAGCAACAAAACCAAGGCCGCTTACTGCAAGAACAGAAGCTGGAACTACAACATCTGCGATACCAGTTGCAGGGAGTACGGACTTCTTCGCTGGTGTTGGAGCAGGAGCTGGAGCAGGAGCTGGAGCAGGCTCTGGCTCTGGCTCTGGCTCTGGCTCTGGCTCTGGTGCTGGAGCTGGAGTTGGATCAGGGGTTGGAGTTGGAGTTGGAGTTGGAGTTGGATCAGGAGCTGGGATGCGAACAAACTGAACTTCAATGACCTCGTCAAAATCAAGCGCAGGAGTCCAGTGACCCTTAACGGTAACAGTGCCATCGCCGTTGTCGACAATGACTACGCCGTCAGCATTGCCAACCATAAATCCGTCTGGAATTGGGTTAGTAACATCAGGAAGGAAGTATGCGTCCTCAGGAGCGTATGGATTAACCGTTGGATCCATGAGCTGCTCTCTAGTTGGTGCAGGAATAGGAGTTACGCCAGTAGTAGCAGTAGCACCGGTAGTGCTTGTAGGAGCAGGCGCTGTGCCCTCTGCCAGCGCAAATGCTGGAGCAAGTGCCAATGCGGCTACAAGAGCAGATGAAGCGATGCATACCTTTAAGTTCTTCATGTGGCTTTTGCGCAAATTTTTATGCACCATACGGATGACCAGATACACAAGAATTTTTAGCGCATTCCTTTCTGGTATGGATTATTTAGTTTCTCCGTAAGCAGATACTATCATATACATACTGTACAAATGTCGCATCTGGTCGACATATTCCGTGAACGCACAAAAAATTTGAACGACCTTTAAAACTATTTTTCCAAAATTTGATAACATTTCTGCAGGTAAACTATTACGCAACTCAGAGTTGACAAATTTCCAACTCAACTTGGTGGTGTGCAATCAAGGCAATTTTTAGAGTAATAGCCATCACATGTGAATCCCACCACATCACCAACAGAAAGGAATAGCCGTGTTACTGAGCGAGAAAATCATGAGCCTCAGAAAGCGTAATGGTTGGTCACAAGAAGAGCTTGCACAACAGCTTGGCGTTTCGAGGCAGTCAGTTTCTAAATGGGAGTCTATGGCTTCCATGCCTGATATTCAAAAGATTATGGCTATGAGCGAGCTCTTTGGCGTTTCCACAGACTACCTGCTCAAAGACGAGCTTGAAGAGCTTCCAGCCACTGCCATCGCTGTTGATTATGCGGCCTCTTCGGGGCAGGTTGACTCTTCGGATCCCGCTGCCGCAAGCACCGTAGGCAGCACCGCGGACAGCACTGACGGCGGCACCGTTGGCGAATCTTCCACTGACAACGCATCTACCAGCAAAACTGTGGCACCGAAGCTCAGCGTTTCTCTCGACACAGCCACCGAATACCTGGATGCAATCGCACGAACTTCTCGCCCCACGGCAGGTGCAATTACCCTCTTTATCCTGGGGCCCGCGCTTCTTGTCTCGCTTGCAACATACAGCGAAGACGCGCTTTACTTTGATCCGATGCACATTTCTCCAGATGCGATGGGTATCGCAGGCATTTGCATCATGATGCTCTTCATTGCTGCGGGCGTTGGCCTGCTGATTCTCCAGGACATGAAGCTCGCGAAGTTTAAGCAGCTCAAGGAGGCCTCTCTCGAGCTCCAGTACGGTGTCGAAGCCGCCGTTCGTAGACGCGCCGAGTCAACCGAATCGTTGCGCTACATGCAACAAGCCGCCGGCGTCTGCCTTACCATCCTGAGCGCAATCCCCTTCCTTATTGCCTCGTACTATGGGACTGGCCTCATCTTTGCCCTTGGCTTCTTCGTGGCAGCAATTCTGGTTTCTCTTGGCGTTTACCTGCTGGTTTACTCGGGAATCATCAGAGATGGCTATAGGGTTCTTCTCCAGGAAGGCGATTTCTCTCACGACGAGAAAAGCAACAAGAGAGACTCCAAATCCGCAGCATTGAAGTACAGGCCAATTGCCAGGGCGTATTTTGGCACCATTACCTTGCTGTACGTGGGCTATAGCTTCATCACCAAGGACTGGAAAAGTTCCTGGATTATCTGGCCTGTTTCCGCGCTCCTCTACCACATCATCATCAGCATCCTGAACGCTCTGAAGAAAAAGTAAGCGCGACCGTCAGATCGCGATCGCTCGGACGCACGGCAGACACGCAGGTCGGAGGCGCTGGTCAGGTGCGACTCGCAAGAGCTCGGTCTTCTCGACAGGCCGAGCTCTTTGCGTATAGCTTGGCGAAGGTTCCTTTGAGCCTGAAAACTGCATCATGTCTGAGTAAATTTACTCAGACATGATGAGAGAAACCGGCAAAAC
>CAJZGX010000007.1:0-16203 GCA_916048235.1 uncultured Atopobium sp. | reverse complement strand
TTTAGAAAGAGGCAGAAATGAGCGAGTTTATTAACCGTCCACTTTCGCGTCGTGGCTTCCTTGGTGGAGCAACTGTTGCAGCTGGCCTTGGTCTCACCGCTTGCGGTGGTGGACAGCAGAAGGCAGCTGAGGCTCCATCTGGAAAGGAAGGCGGCGGCACAATTACTGCTGGTACCGCTTATTCAACCCAGAACTATGATCCATCTACTACTTCATCAGCACTTGCCCTTGGTGTTAACTGGCAGGTAGTTGAGGGTCTCTATGGTCTTAACTTCCACGACTATTCCACCTTCAATGAGCTTGCTACTGCTGATCCTAAGAAGGTTGACGATAACACCTTTGAGATTACTATCCGTGACGGCGCAAAGTTCTCTGATGGTAATGAAGTTAAGGCAGATGACGTTGTTGAGTCCTTCAACCGTTCCGCTGCTAAGGGTAGCGTTTACGTCCCAATGCTTTCCCCAATTGCTTCCGTAGAGAAGAAGGATGACAAGACTGTCACCGTTAAGACCACTATTGCTAACTTCTCCCTCCTCAAGGAGCGTCTGTCCATTGTTCGCGTTGTTCCAGCAAGCAGCTCCCAGGATGAGATGAAGAAGCAGCCAGTTGGTTCTGGTCCATGGCAGTTTGAGTCCATCTCTGACAACACTCTTGACCTTGTTCCTAACAAAAACTACAACGGCGCAACTCCTGCTAAGGACGAGAAGCTCCACTATGACGTCCTTAAGGATCCAACCGCTCGTCTGACCGCTCAGCAGGATGGAACCACTCTTGCTATGGAAATGGTTCCTGCAGACGCTGTAGATCAGCTCAAGGGCGCAGGCTGCACCGTTGACGCTGTTCAGGGCTTTGGTGTCCGCTTTGCAATGTTCAACCTTGGCAAGGCTCCTTGGGACAACGTTAAGGTTCGCCAGGCATGCCTCTATGCACTTGATACAGACAAGATGCTTGCAAACGCATTCTCTGGTCAAGCTGAGGTTGCTACCAGCTACCTTCCTTCTTCCTTTGCTAACTATCACAAGGCATCTACTGTCTATGCACACGATGTTGATAAGGCTAAGAAGCTCATTTCTGAGTCTGGCATCACTCCTGGTGATGTTGTTCTTCGCACCACCGATAACGAGCAGGTTAAGTCCATGGCAACTCAGGTCAAGAATGATCTTGACGCACTTGGCTTTAATGTAAGCATCGTTTCCGATACTTCTCCAGCAACCTATGCTGCAATTGACGCAGTTGACGGCTCTTGGGACATCCTGCTTGCCCCTGGCGATCCTTCCTGCTTCGGTGCAGACGTCGACCTGCTGCTCAACTGGTGGTATGGCGATAACGTCTGGATGACCAAGCGTTGCCCATGGAAGGAGTCCGCTGAGTGGACTAAGCTTCACGAGCTCATGAACAAGGCTCTTGGCCAGTCTGGTGCCGATCAGCAGTCCACTTGGAACGAGTGCTTCGACATCATCGCTGAGAACGTACCTCTGTACCCAGTTCTCTTTGCTAAGACCTTCACCGCTTCCTGGAGCGAGAAGCCAAACAGCAACGGCGTTGCTCTCAAGGGCTTCAAGGGCATCGGAACCACCGGCCTGTCCTTCATTGATGTCAACACAGTTACTGCTAGCTAATTTGTTGTCGTCACGCGCTTAGCATCTCATACATTGGGGCCCGAGCGTTTTACTTATAACGCTCGGGCTCTTGTTCGCAAAATTCAGTCCTGAGATGTGCAAAGTCTCATCAAATTTTATTTGTACGGTTTGTTTTAAAGAGAGAGGGGGAGATAGTGAACAACCTATTACGTCTTATCGGACGCCGTCTTATTGCGCTGCCGATTATGGCTCTAGGCGTCACCTTTCTCGTATTCTTCCTAATGTCTTTCTCGCATGTTGATCCTGCATACAATGCCTTGGGAGAGTCTGCTTCTGAAGAAGCTATCCAGCAGTATCACATTGAGAATGGCCTTGATGATCCATGGCCTGTGAGATATGTACGCTATATCGGTGATGTTGCTCATGGAAACTTGGGTACCTACGGCACTTCTCACTATTCAGTTGCTGCAAGAATTTCAAAGGCTCTGCCAGTAACTATGCAGTTGACCTTTATGGGTCTCTTTATTGGCGCAATAGTTTCGTTTACGTTGGGCGTTATTGCGGCTCTCTATAGAGATCAATGGCCCGATCAAATCATCCGTGTATTCTCAATTGCCGGTCTTGCAACGCCATCATTCTGGTTGGCAGTTCTTTTGATTCTGGTCTTTGCGTCTACGCTTAAGCTGCTTCCAGCCTCTGGAGCACTACCAGATCCTGCGGTAAATCTTGGTGGCTACTTAGCTCGTATGATTATGCCGGCATTTGCACTTGCGGTTCCAATGTCTGGTCAGATGACCCGTATTGTTCGTACCGCAATGGTCGAGGAGCTGGATAAGGACTACGTCCGCACTGCTCGCGGCGCTGGTATTCCAGAGAGAATCGTCATCGCAAGAAACGTACTTCGCAACGCTCTTATTACCCCTGTAACCACGCTTGGTCTGAAGATTGGTTACCTCATGGGTGGCGCCGTTGTTATTGAGGTTATTTTTAACCTTCCTGGCATGGGTACCGCAATTCTTGAGGGCATCCAGGGTAACGAGGCAATGCTTGTTCAGGGCGTTGTTGTTGTCGTTGCACTGTCCTTCATCATCATCAACATTGTTGTTGATATGTTGTACATCTTGATTAACCCACGCATTAGGACGGTGTAGTGCGATGGTACAAATTAGAAAAAAACAAGTCGAGAAGCTCGAAGAAGCTGCTGCAAAGGGTTCAACCTTTGGTGGCTTTAAGAAGATGAAGACAGCTTCCAAGATTGCTCTTGTCATTCTTGTCTTTGTTGTTCTTGCTTCTGTCTTTGCAAACTTTATTGCTCCACATAACCCACTTGAGATTTTTAACGCTCGTCAGGCTCCAGGTAATGGATTTATTTTTGGTACTGACGATAAGGGCCGCGATATTCTTTCTCGTATGCTCCATGGTGGTCAGTATTCACTGGTCATTGGTTTTGGTGCTACGGGTATGGCGCTACTGTGTGGCTCAATTATTGGTGCTATTGCCGCTGTTTCTAGAAAGGCTGTCTCTGAGGTCATCATGCGTGTGCTCGACATCATCATGTCGTTCCCAGGCATTGCACTTGCAGCAGTCTTTGTTTCTATTCTTGGTAACAGTGTTCCTTCAATCATCTTTGCCATTGGCTTTATGTACACGCCACAGATTGCGCGTATTGTTCGTGCAAACATCGTAAGTGAGTACGGCGAGGATTACGTAAGGGCAACCATTGTTTCTGGCGCTCGTGCACCTTGGATTTTGTGGAAGCACGTTCTTCGTAACTGCATTGCTCCCATCATGGTCTTTACCGTTACGCTGGTAGCAGACGCAATTATCTTTGAGGCATCTTTGACCTTCATCGGTGCAGGTATTGCAGAGCCAACTCCAACATGGGGTAATATCCTGGCTGATGCTCGTGCTGGCGTTCTTGCTGGCCGCTGGTGGCAGGCATTCTTCCCAGGCCTGGCTATTATGATGACCTGCCTGGCACTGAACATCCTCTCCGAGGGTCTTACTGATGCTATGGCAGCAGCACCTGGCGCTCCTGTTGATACAGAGAACTCTGACTCCAGGCGTGCAGATGACATTCTTGCGTCTGATCCAGTTCGTGCGTACGCAGAGCAGGCAGAGTCTCTTGAGCGCAGACTTAATGCACTCAAAGAGGTTGAGCTGTCCAGAACAGACAGACGTAAGCCAGACTTTGATGTTGCTCCATTGCTCAGTGTTAAAGATCTTTGCATCAGCTTTGAGTCTCACGGAGACGTTAAGGTTGTTGACCATGTAAGCTTTGATGTTCGTCCTGGTCAGTGCATGGCACTGGTTGGCGAGTCTGGCTGCGGAAAGTCTATTACCACCAAGGTCATCATGGGTTTGACCGATCCAAAGGAAACCATTACTGGCGAGGTTCTCTACAAAGACCAAGACCTCCTGAAGCTCTCCAAAGAAGAGCACCGCAAGCTGCTTGGTCACGAGCTTGCAATGGTGTACCAGGATGCTCTGTCTTCGCTGAACCCTTCCATGCTTATCTCTTCTCAGATGAAGCAACTTACCAGCAGGGGAGGCACTCGTTCCGCTGAGGAGCTTCTGGAGCTTGTTGGTCTGGATCCAAAGCGTACGCTTGAGTCTTATCCACATGAGCTTTCTGGTGGTCAGCGTCAGCGTGTTCTGATTGCTATGGCATTAACCCGCGATCCTTCATTGGTTATCTGCGACGAGCCAACAACCGCTCTGGACGTTACTGTTCAGAAGCAGGTCATCAAGCTCTTGAATGACCTCCAGCGTCGTCTTGGCTTCGCAATGATCTTTGTTAGCCACGACCTTGCACTTGTCGCAGAGGTTGCTTCTGAGATTACCGTTATGTACGCAGGTCAGGTTATTGAGCAGGCAGCTACTACTGAGCTTCTGACCAATCCTGTTCACGAGTACACCCGCGGTCTTCTCGGCTCTGTTCTTTCCATTGAGGAAGGCGCACAGGATGGTACCAGGCTTCACCAGGTACCAGGTTCTGTTCCTTCTCCAGAAGACTTCCCAACAGGCGATAGGTTTGCTCCTCGTTCAAGTCACCCAGACTTGGGCCTTGAGGTTCACCCTGTTATCAAGGAGATTCCTGATAAGCACCATCGTTTCTCCGAGCTGCCTGATGAATATCTGAAGGAGCATGGTCTTGTGCCTTACCTTGAGCGTTCTCAAAAGGAGGTGAGGTAAATGGCTACAACAACTGAAGAGCAGCCAATTATCTTCCTCGATGACATTTCGGTTACGTTTAAAACACGTACGGGTTCAATCTTTAAGCCTAATAAGGTTCACGCAGTACAGAATGTTTCTCTCAAGCTTATGCCTGGTGAGACCATTGGTATTGTTGGTGAGTCTGGCTGCGGAAAGTCTACTACCGCAAATGTCATGTGTGGCCTTCAGTCACCAACGTCCGGTCATGTGTACTTCAAGGGAATGGATGTTACCAAGCGTACTCCAGAGCTTAGAAAGCAGATTGGCCGCGTTGTCTCTGTTGTCTTCCAGGACCCAGCAACTGCTCTTAACCCTCGTATGATTGTTAAAGACCAGCTCATGGATCCACTGCTCGTGCACAAGGTAGGAACAGAAGAGGAGCGAGAAGTCCGTATTAATGAGCTTGTCGGTTTGGTAGGACTTCCACATTCCGCACTTCGCGCCCTTCCTGGTCAGCTCTCTGGTGGTCAGCGTCAGCGTGTCGCAATTGCACGTGCGCTTTCTCTGAACCCATCGGCAATCATTGCTGACGAGCCTACTTCCGCACTGGACGTTTCTGTTCGCGCACAGATCTTGAACCTGCTCACCGACCTCAAGTCTGAGCTGGGTCTCTCGATGATTTTTATTTCGCACGATATTCAGACTGTCCGCTATGTTTCTGACCGCATCATTGTTATGAATCACGGCCAGATTATGGAAGATGGTCCTGCTAAGCAGGTCTTTGAGCATCCAACAGATCCTTACACTAAGACGCTTTTGGGTGCTGCACCATCTTTGCTTCATCCTAAACTGGGTGAGTAGCGCTTACGTTTTTGTTTGACTAGAGCGCAGCTTAGGCTGCGCTCTTTTAGCTTGTTAGGTGGATCAATGCACCAAGAAACGCTTGAGCTTGCAGAATTGAAGGCAGCTCATGCTTTGACGCCCTATCCTTCGGATTTTGAGGCGTTTTGGAAGGCACGTATGGAGGAAGCAGATAACGCTCCTCTCAGCTGGCAGATTGTTCCTTCAACAGAGGTCACGTCATCTGCTTTAGCTCATTTTTTTGACCTGACATTTGTAGGTATTGATGGCGCGGAAGTCTACGCAAAATATCTGCGCCCACAGACTGCCTCGGGCGTACAAACTCCGCTTGTTTTACAGTTTCATGGCTATCCAGGATCTTCTCGCAGTTGGTTTGAGCAGAGCTCATTTTTGGGCTTGGGCTGCTCTCTGATTGCGCTTGATAATCCTGGGCAGGGTGGTCGTAGTTTGGACGGAAGCTCGTACAAGAGCACTACCGTCTCTGGTCACTTGGTGCTTGGACTAGATGGACCTGTAGAGGACCTTTACTTTGTTCATCTGTATCAGAACATTCGCTTGCTCTGCAGAATTGTTAGACAGCTTGAAGGAATTGATACAGATCGCGTTTTTGTAAACGGCGCCTCCCAGGGCGGCGGAATTGGTCTTGCTACCTGCGCACTCAACCAAGACTTGATTAATAGGGCAGCAATTCTTTATCCCTTCCTCACTGATTTTAGGTGTGTGTGGGAGCTTAATGCTGATGAGGTTGCCTACGAGGGTATTCGCTATTATTCCCGCTGGTTTGACGCAGATGGTTCTCGCGTTGATGAGGTCTTTGCAAAGCTTGCCTATATTGATTCAGCTAATTTTGCACGCCTGGTTACCTGTCCTGTGCTTTTTGGCACCGGACTCGATGATCCGGTAGTTCCTCCAGAGGCTCAGTTTGCAGCTTACAATGCCTTGACCTGCCCAAAGAGACATCTTCTTTATCCTGGATATGCGCATGAAGAGATTGGCGATTTTGACGATAAGATCATTGATTTCTTCTGCTCAGACAAGGGAGAGCAAGCTCTTGAAGCGCTGGACTCGTCATTTCCTGCTCAAGCAGAAGGCGAGGTGAAAGCATGAGGGGTTTAACACAAAGGCTTGAAGATGCCCTTTCTTATCGCGGTGCGTGGCTTAGACCATCAAACTTTGAATCATTTTGGGAGACGTCGGTAACGTTTGCACAAAATGCGTACGTAGAGAGTGTGGTTGAGCTTCCGTCTGCTACCCAGGCGGCAACGTTTAAGCGCATCACATTCACCTCAACTGACCAGACGCAGCTGCGTGCTCGCGTCGTTCTCCCAGCGGGTGCATCGGTGGCAGAACCGCAAGCTCCAGCAGAGCTGCCCGCATCGGCAGAACTGCCCGCCTCGGCGAAGCTGCCTGCGGTGGTGCTCTTCTCCGATCTTGGTCGGGGAGTACGCAGCTGGCTGCACCTTTTGCGCTTCTCGGCGCTTGGCATGCCTGTTGTAGCCCTAGAGGCTCGCCCGTGCGAAGCGTCACTCAAAGATGCTTGGAGGGGAGCGTTGACGGCAGAAGAGCTTGCTGGCGCGCTCATCAACCCAGATGACGCCGCTTCCTCCACGCTTAAGCAGCTCATCGATGACGCACTGGTAACCGCCGCGGTTGCATCGCGCTTTCTCGGGCGCTCAACCGTTACCTGGGGAGAAGGTCTAGGCGGCTCACAAGCATTGTTTACGGCGGCGCTTCTGCCCAAGGAAGTGAGCCTTACCATGGCACTGAACCCGCTCTTTGCCGACAACGCAACAACCCTGCGAGCACATGTCGGGTGCGGAGATACTCCGCAGTCAGATGCAGCTATCGACGCGGTCGGTCTTCTCGACAGCGCGTGCGCGGCAGAGCTGGTGCGTGTACCAGCTCTTATCGGTACGGCTCTGCTGGACCAGAGTGCTCCAACTGAAGGAACGTTTGCGCTGTACAATCGCATAGCGGGACAGAAGGAAATACGTGTGTATCCCAAGTTTGGACACGAGCGCATCAATCAGTTTGAGAACGAGCAAATCAACTATCTCTGCGAGGTTATATCAGGGCTTTGTCATAACTAAGCGGACTATAATTACGTAGGTTCTTTGAAGTTGCTTTTGATCAATGCTTTGGTCGGCTACTTCAGTACATTGTTGTATGAAACCAGTTGGATTTTCCAACGTGTGAAAGGATAAAGTATGTCCAGAAACGTACCATTTAGCGGTGTTGTTCCACCAGTTGTAACCCCAGATACCCCAGACCATCAGCTTGATGTTGTGTCGTTTGAGCGCTCCATTAACCGCCTCATTGAGGCTGGCGTAGACGGCCTGTTCTTCCTCGGCTCTTCTGGCGAGGTTGTTTTTGCAACTGATGAGCGTCGCGATCAGATTGTTCGCGAGGCTGTCCGCATTGTTGACCACCGCGTTCCGGTCCTTGTGGGCATCATCGATACCGAGACCGAGCGTGTCTTGGAGCACGGTCGCCGTGCCCTCGCACTGGGTGCAGATGCTCTTGTAGCAACTGCTCCTTTCTACGCACTTGGCGGCCCAGCTGATGTTGAAGAGCACTTCCGCATCCTTCACCAGGAGCTGGATGCACCTCTGTTTGCGTATGACATTCCTGTCTGCGTTCACACTAAACTACCTTGGAAGATGCTTGCTCGTCTAGGCGCAGAGGGTGTTCTTGCAGGCGTTAAGGACTCTTCTGGCGATGACGTCTCCTTCAGGTATCTTGTTCAGGAGAACGAGAAGAACGGTCATCCTCTGACCCTTCTGACTGGTCATGAGATTGTTGTTGACGGCGCTCTTCTCTCTGGTGCAGACGGTTCCGTTCCTGGTCTTGCTAATGTTGAGCCAGAGGGCTACGTCCGCATGTGGAAGGCAGCTCAGGAAGGTAACTGGGCAGAGGTCAAGCGTGAGCAGGACCGACTCAACGAGATTTCCCATATCTTTGATGTCACTTCAGGCGTTCAGGGCTATGGTGCTGGCGTTGGCGCATTCAAGTGCGCACTTAACCTTATGGGCATTTTTGATTCTGACCAGATGCCTCGCCCTGTTAAGCCACTTGATGGCCAGAACCGTGAGGCAATCAAGCAGGTTCTTATTGCAAACGGCCTTCTTTAAACAAGAGGGGACACCATGGACTCTAAGTTTGTTTCTCCAACACATGTTTGTGCTGTTGATATTGGCGGCACAAAAATTGCCTGCGGCATAGTTACCCTTAACGGCACTGACGCTCCAAACGTCCAGTCCGTAAAGAAGGTCCCAACTAACGCAAAAGAGGGTGGCAAGCAGGTTCTTGCCACCGTTCTCCAGGCAATTAGGGAGGCTCTTGCTCGCGCAGAAGAGCTGGGCCTTACTATCTCTGGCGTGGGTATTTCTTCTGCTGGTGTTGTTGACCCTCGTACGGGCGACATCACCTACGCAAATGAGCTTATGCCCGGCTGGGGCGGAACCGCTCTTGGCTCTGCAGTTACCAGCGAGTTTGGCCTTCCGTGCAGCGTTCTTAATGACGTTCATGCTCACGCTCTGGGCGAGGCTCGTCACGGTGCTGGCCACGGCAAAGATAGCGTTCTTACCGTAGCAGTTGGCACGGGCATTGGTGGCGCTTTTGTGAATCACGGCATCTTGATGCTGGGTGCTCACGACGAGGCTGGTCACATTGGTCACGTTGCAACTCCAGCAGCTGCAGGCGTTGATTGTCCTTGTGGTGGAACTTCTCACCTTGAGCCTGTTTCTGCAGGTCCTGGCATTATCCGCGAGTACGTCCGCCTCGGCGGGTCCGACACGCTTGAAGACGGTTCTGCTCTTGATGGTGCTGAGATTGATCGCAGAGCTCTTGCTGGCGAGAAGATCGCACAGGCTGCAGAGGAACGCTCTGGCCGCGCACTAGGTGAGGTCTTGGGAAGCATGTGCAACATGCTTGACCCTTCTGTCATCATTCTGTCTGGCTCCGTTGCAGAGTGCGGCAAGTACTGGCACGAGGCACTTGAAGCTGCATTTAAGCTGCAGGCAATGCCTCCCGTTCAGGCAACGCCTATTGTGAAGGGCACACTTGGTGGAGAAGCCCCTCTTATTGGAGCTGCAGAAAACCTCGTTCTACCTGGCTATTTAGAGACGCGTCTTTAGGCAAGAAGTGTGCCAGCAGGCAAATTGCTTGCTGACCAGACACGCCGCAAAGATACGCACCTTTAACGTACGTACATTCTGGTAAGGAGAATACCGTGGCACACTCAGAGCTTGTTGAGTCACTTAAAGGAAAACTCATCGTTAGCGTCCAGGCGTATCCTGGTGAGCCTATGAGGCATTCAGAGACCATGGCTCAGATTGCACGCGCTTGTGAGCTTGGCGGCGCTGCAGCTATTAGGTGCCAGGGTTTGTCTGATATTTCTGCTATTAAAGGCAGAGTCGAGATTCCTGTCATTGGCCTCTGGAAAGAGGGCCATGAAGGCGTCTACATTACTCCTACGCTTCGCCATGCACGTGCTTGCATTCACGCAGGTGCAGACGTTGTTGCTTTGGATGCAACAGACCGCCCAAGGCCAGATGGCAGAACCTTTGAAGAGACCGTTGCGGCGCTCCGTGCAGAGTCTGACGTGCTGATTATGGCTGACTGCATGACTATGGATGATATCCGTCGTGCTGTTGCTGCTGGTTGTGACCTTGTTTCAACTACGCTTTCTCACAATAAAGCTGCTATTGATACAACACTTGATGATGGCCCTGACATCGCCCTTCTCAAGCAGGCAACTACCGAGTTCCCAGGTATTGCCATCATTTGTGAGGGTCACGTGCACACGCCACAAGACGCAAAAGATGCTCTTGATGCTGGTGCTTGGGCAGTTGTTTCAGGTACTGCTATTACGCACCCAACTTCAATTACCTCTTGGTTTGCTGCAGCACTTGAGGATTAACGCTTGGAGCGGTAAGGTTTTCTCGTCACGTATTTAAGGAGCGCCTGTGAAGAAAAACGATCCTACACCTTCAGTTATTCCCGACATTGTCATTATTACGGGTATGTCTGGATCGGGTCGCACGCAGGCGCTTCATGTGTTTGAGGACATGGGTTATTTCTGCATTGATAACCTGCCACCAGCTCTTATTTTGCAGCTTTCTAACCTTGTGGGCATTAACACGGGTGTTGGCCGCCACTTGGCTGTTACCTGTGATTTGCGCTCGCAAGGTCTTTTTGATGACATCTCTGAAGCGCTGAGGTCACTTGCAGATCACGAGCTTACCTACAAGATTGTCTACCTGGATTCTTCAGATGAAGTGCTCATGCGTCGCTATAGCGAGAACCGCCGTCGTCATCCTTTAGCGCAGGAGGGAGAAAATCTCTCATCTGCAATCTCTAGGGAACGCTCACAGCTTCAAGATATAAAAGCGCTGGCAGATGTTGTCCTAGACACCACGTCTATGCGTACTAATACGTTAAAGAGTCGCCTTCGTCGTGCATTTTCAGAGCTCGCTGAACAGCAGCTTATGGATGTTAGCGTGTTTTCCTTTGGCTTCAAAAATGGTTTGCCCGTTGAGGCTGACCTTATGATTGACGTGCGCTTCCTGCCCAATCCTTACTATGATCCAGAGCTCAGGCCACTTACCGGCCTTGACGAGCCAGTAGCTCAGTTTGTCCTTCAGCATGGCACCACCAAGAAATTCCTTAAGTCTTGGTTTGAGCTGCTTGATGTGGTTATGCCTGGTTACGTACAGGAAGGCAAGAGCTTGCTCTCTATTGCGGTAGGCTGCACGGGCGGCCAGCATAGAAGTGTTGCAATCGCACGTGCTACTGCAGAGCATCTTACCAGCCAGGGATATCGCGTTACGCTATTCCATCGCGATCTTGATGCGGCTCAGAAGAAGTCTCAGCAGGCTGAGTAGAAGTTAGTCTGCCATGTCCTATACAGCCCTGGTAAAAAATGAGCTGGTTAGCGTACCAGAACTTCAGACGGACTGTGAATTAGCGCAGCTTTCTGCGCTTATTCGTGTTTCTGGAACGTTGTCGATGCACGGCCCTGGTAAATTTGCCGTTCGCATTGTTACCGAGACTGGCACGGTTGCCCGCACAGTTATTAGTTCTTCTCGTCGTCTGTTTGATCTGGGTACTTCCGTTGAGTACCGTCGTTCTATCATGCATAAGAAACGCAACTATTTGCTTGAGATTTCCAATCAGGATTCGCTTGCAGAAGCACTTTCCGCTCTTGGTATTTACATACCGGGAGAAGGCCTGGTAAGCGGCATTCCTAAAAGCGTTATCCGCACCAAACAGGCGCAGCGTGCTTTTTTGCGCGGAGCATTTATGGCTGGCGGATTTTTGGCTGATCCCTTAAAAGATTTTCACCTAGAGATTGCTGTCTCGGGTGAAAGATTTGCCTCTGATCTGGTAAAACTCATGGGATCCATTGGCGTTAAGGCACGTCTTAATCATCGTAATCGCCACACCAATGCGCTCATGCGCACCAGAGAAATTTATGCCGTCTACCTTAAGAGCTCTGACGACATCATCAAGTTTTTGCGTGAGATTGGTGCGCCCACTATGGCGCGCGCTATTGCGTTTACGCGTGTGCAAAAGCATTATCGCAACAACGTCAACCGAGTTGTCAACGCAGAGATGGCTAATCAAACGCGGTCTTCAAATGCAGCGGCAGACCAGTTAGCGCTCATAGAAAAGGCCGAGAAACTCATTGGACTTAGAGCTCTGCCGCCAGCGGTTAGAGATTTTTGTCTTGCACGAAAAGATAACCCTGAGCTGTCATTATCAGCGCTAGGGGAGTCGTTTGTACCACCCGTATCCAAGTCCGCTATGTATCACCGATTGCTTCGTTTGGAAAAAATCGTTCAGGATTTAGAAAAAGATGCATAAGTTATCGGCGAGTGCGGTAAAATACTCGGTGTACGGTTTAAATGTTAATGAATCCGGAGAATGGCTCTGGGTCACCGAAAGGAGCATTACGTATGGCAGTAAAGGTTGCTATTAACGGTTTTGGCCGCATTGGTCGCCTTGCATTTAGGCAGATGTTTGGTCACGAGGGTTCCGAGATTGTTGCAATCAACGACCTTACTTCTCCAGAGATGCTTGCATATCTTCTGAAGTATGACTCTACTCAGGGCAACTATTCCCGCGATCACAAGGTAGAGGCAACTGACCACTCCATCATCGTTGACGGTCACGAGATTGTTATTTACAAGGAGGCAGACGCTAACAACCTGCCTTGGGGCGATCTTAACGTTGACGTTGTTCTTGAGTGCACCGGTTTCTACACTTCTAAGGACAAGGCACAGGCTCACATCAACGCTGGTGCTAAGAAGGTTGTCATTTCTGCTCCTGCAGGCAATGACCTCCCAACCATCGTCTTCAACGTTAACCACGAGACCCTCACTGCAGATGACAACATCATCTCCGCAGCTTCCTGCACCACCAACTGCCTTGCTCCTATGGCAAAGGGCCTCAACGACTTCGCAACTATTAAGTCCGGTATCATGACCACCATTCACGCATACACTGGTGACCAGATGATCCTCGACGGCCCACAGCGCAAGGGTAACTTCCGTCGTTCCCGTGCTGGTGCAGAGAACATCGTTCCTAACTCCACTGGTGCTGCTAAGGCAATCGGCCTTGTTCTTCCTGAGCTCAACGGCAAGCTTATTGGTGCTGCTCAGCGCGTTCCTACGCCAACTGGCTCCCTCACCAACCTCTATGCTGTTGTTGACAAGAAGGTCACCGTTGACGAGGTCAACGCTGCAATGAAGGCCTATGCAGAGACCATCCCAGAGACCTTTGGTTACAACGAGGATGACATTGTTTCTCGCGACATCGTCGGCGAGACCCACGGCTCCATCTTCGACGCAACTCAGACCATGTGCTCTGACCTTGGCGATGGCACCACTCTTGTTCAGGTTACCTCTTGGTACGACAACGAGAACTCCTACACTTCTCAGATGGTCCGCACCATCAAGTACTTCGAGAAGTTCGTTGCTTAAGTTCTAGTTACATAGACGCCTTAGGCGCGGTCGCAGCATCTGCCGCGATCGCGCCTTCTTTTGTTGGAAACGTATTCAAAGGAGTGACATGGCTTTTACAAAGAAGACTGTCCGCGATGCAGATGTTGATGGTAAGCGCGTACTTATGCGCGTTGACTTCAACGTGCCTCTGAAGGACGGCGTTGTTACTGACGACACCCGCGTTCGCGCTGCACTTCCAACCATTCAGTATCTTCTCGACCACAACGCAAAGGTCATCCTGATGAGCCATCTTGGCCGTCCAGATGGCACCGGCTTCCAGCCAGAGCTTTCCCTGCGCCCAGCTGCAGAGAAGCTTGCTGAGCTTCTTGGCCACGAGGTTAAGTTTGTTGAGGACACCTATGGCGAGAAGGCCCGTGAGGCTGTAGACGCACTCAAGGACGGCGAGGTTCTTGTTCTTGAGAACGTCCGTTTTGACAAGCGTGAGAAGAAGAACGATCCAGAGATTGCAAAGACCCTTGCATCTTATGGTGACATCTTTGTTCTTGATGCCTTTGGTACCGCTCACCGTGCACAGGGCTCCGTTGTGGGACCAGCAGCTTACCTTCCTGCATATGCTGGCTTCCTGCTTGAGAAAGAGGTTGACACTCTTACCTCTATCTTCTCTAACCCAGAGCGCCCACTTGTAGCTATTGTTGGTGGCTCCAAGGTTTCTTCTAAGATTGGTGTTCTTGATCACCTTATCGACTCCGCTGATACCCTCATCATCGGCGGCGGTATGGCATACACCTTCTTCCTGGCAAAGGGTTATACCGTTGGTACTTCTCTTCAGGAGCCAGACTGGATTGAGCGCGCAGGCGAGATGCTCAAGAAGGCTGAGGAGAAGGGCGTTAAGATTCTGCTTCCTGTTGACAACGTTGTTACCGATCACTTTGGTGAGGACGCTGTTGGTGAGGTAGTTCCTTCCGATCAGATTCCTGCAGACCGCATGGGTATGGACATTGGTCCTAAGACTGTTGAGCTTTACTCTGAGGCTATCAAGGGCGCAAAGACCGTCTTCTGGAATGGTCCTATGGGCGTCTTTGAGTTTGACCAGTTTGCAAAGGGCACCGAGGCTGTTGCTCGTGCTGTTGCAGATGCTGATTGCACCTCTATCATCGGCGGCGGCGATTCCGTTGCAGCAGTTAACAAGTTCCACCTTGCTGACAAGATGAGCTGGATTTCCACTGGCGGCGGCGCTTCCATGGAGCTCGTTGAAGGTAAGGCACTTCCAGGAGTGGAGGCGCTTCTCGATGCGTAATCGTATGATCGCAGGTAACTGGAAGATGAATGAGACTTTCGCTGAGGGCGTTGAGCTTGCTCAGGGAATTGTTGATCAGCTTGCTTCCGGTACCGGAAACGTTGATGTTGTTATTGCTCCACCTCTTGTAGACCTTAAGGGCGTCTCTGAGGTTCTTTCCCAGGCCAACTCTTCTGTTGCTCTCTCTGCTCAGAATGTGTACTGGGAGGAGTCTGGTGCATTTACTGGTGAGACCTCTCCAGCAATGCTGACCTCTGTTGGTGCAACTTACTGCATCATTGGTCACTCCGAGCGTCGTGGCTACTTTGGCGAGACCGACGAGGACATTAACCGCAAGGCAAAGGCACTGATGGCTCATGACATCGTTCCTATTTCTTGCTGCGGTGAGTCTCTTGAGGTTCGTAACGCCGGAACTCACGTTCAGTTTGTTGTTGAACAGATTAAGGCAGATACCAAGGGTCTAGAGATTACAGATCCTTCCAAGTACGTTATTGCTTATGAGCCAATCTGGGCAATTGGTACTGGTATGACTGCAACTGCTGATGACGCACAAGAAGTCTGCGGCGCAATCCGCAAGACCCTGGTAGAGATCTTTGGCGCAGAAATTGCAGATGGCATCCGTATTCTTTACGGTGGTTCTGCTAAGCCAGAGAACGTTGGTGGCTTCCTCGAGAAAGAGGACGTCGACGGTGCACTTGTTGGTGGCGCATCTCTCAAGGCCGATTCCTTCGTTGCAATGGTTAAGAGCGCAATGAACTAAACTCTGACAAAGTTCCTTACCACCGGTGAGGCGCTTGGCTCATTTGTTAAGTTCTTGTTTGTTTTGCAACTTGGCACACGTCATTCCCAAAGGGGAGTGGCGTGTGCTATTCTTTTCTGTTGTACGTGAAAATAACTAGGGCTGGATCTTCTCGCCAGCAAGAGGGGGAACCTCGTGGGCGTTCTGAATACAATTCTTTTAGTGCTGTTTGTACTTTCTGGCATTTTGACGGTGCTGCTTGTTTTGGCACACTCCGGAAAGGGCACCGGCGTTTCTGACATGATTGCTGCATCTATGTATAACGCAAGCGCTGGTTCAGGCATTATGGAGAAGAACCTTGATCGCCTTACCGTCATCACTACAACCATCTTCTTGGTTTGCGCTATTGTGATGGCTTTGACGTTCCCTGTTGGCGCTATTGGCTAAGCAGTCGCTTGCATATTTGAATTACCTGCCGAGAAACCCGAGTTTCTCGGCATTTTTTATTCGTAGCCTGCGGAGCATGCGAAAATTTACTGTTAGGAATAACGGCAAAATGGTTGGACGCGACAGATAGTAGTTTTCTTTTACTTCTTAACAGAA